>DATGQJ010000272.1:0-5720 GCA_035304265.1 Oceanobacillus sp. | reverse complement strand
AGTTGCCCCACGCGCGATTACCGATACGCACCCCACACGCCCCCCGATGCCATCGACGCCATTGTCGTCGCCTCTGGTGGAACGCCGTCGCAGCACCGAATCATCCCTGCTGAATCTATTGGTGCGTGTGTTGGTGTCGCTTGCCGCGCTGTCGGTGATCGTCTTCGTCATCATCCAGTTGATCGGTCCCAGTCTCGAAAACGCCCAGCAATCCACCGAGGAAGCACCGAATGATATTCTGGGGCAGGTTCCGCCGCCGATGGTAACGGCTACCATCGGTCCCACCGCAACCCCTTTGCCCTTACCTACTGTCCCGCAAACTCAGACCAATTACGCCGGAGAAGGGCTGCTCATCGAAATCGAGATGACGCAGCGTTCGTGGCTGAGTATCAGCACCGATGGCGTGCAGCAGTTCGAGGGACTTGCCCGCCCCGGTGAGCGCCTGCAATACAGCGCACAGGACAATATCACGCTCACCGCCAGCAACGCCGAAGGGCTAAACGTGATCTTCAACGGACAGCGCCAGCCAACCTTGGGCAATCGCGGGCAGCGCGTCGATGTCGTTTTCCGCTTCGGCGGCGTCGAGATTAGTTCTGGACCCGGCTTTGCGCCGACGCCAATCGCGAGCGATACCCCGCTGCCAACGCCAACCGATCCGCAGGGTACGCTGCTGGCGGAGCTTACACCTTCATCGACACCGGGTCCCAGCCCAACCTTTTCAGATACGCCGACGCCGAGTGACACGCCCACCGAAACCCTGACGCCGAGCATGACGTTCACGCCGAGCGACACGCCCACCGAAACCCCGCTGCCGAGCAATACGTTCACTGCGTCGCCTTTGCCCAGTGACACGCCGACGCCGACAGCCACGTTTACACCGTCGATCACGCCAACACCTTCGCCGACGGCGATCTTGCCGCCGCGCGTTCCTGCCGTAGAACCGACTCCGACTAAAGAGGGGGCATAACAGATGGAGCATCATCCCGGAAGCGCCTTTACGCTGACCTTGCCTGAATGGGCGGTTGAAGAACTCAAACAGTTGCCCACGCACATGCCCACGCTGGAAGAGCGCATGGCGCACGTGATTCGCTTCTCGCGTTTGAACTTCGAGCGCGGCACA
This sequence comes from Oceanobacillus sp., assembly GCA_035304265.1. Lineage (GTDB taxonomy): Bacteria > Chloroflexota > Anaerolineae > Aggregatilineales > Phototrophicaceae > Flexifilum. Next base: position 4,600 of record DATGQJ010000272.1, on the reverse strand, counting down.
GGCGGTCCCTTCGCGGCGGGCGTCTTCGAGCGTGATTCAGGGAAGTTAGTCGTGATCGGCGTCAACCGCGTCGTGCCGTCCAACTGCTCGTCGGCACACGCCGAAATCATGGCGCTCTCGCTGGCGCAGAATATCCTCGGCACGTTTGATCTCGGTGGCGCGGGAATGCCCGCTCATCAACTGGTGGTCAACTGGCGCACCTGCGCGATGTGCTACGGCGCGGTGTGCTGGTCGGGGATTCGTTCGCTGGTGCTGGCGGGCGACGGTCCCGAACTAGAGGAAATCACGGGTTTCGACGAAGGACCCATTCATCCCGAATGGGACAAAGAACTGGCGAAGCGGGGCATCGAACTCATCCGCGACGTAAAGCGTGACGACGCGATACAGGTTTTCCGTGATTTCGCCGCCAGCGGGAGCCTCGTCTACAATGGCAGGCAGGGGTAGCGCCCAGATACGCGAATGGTTGAACCAGAGGAATTGAATGACCTCTCGCAAAAACAAATATCACCTGATCAGCCTCGGCTGCTCTAAAAATACAGTGGACTCCGAGAGCATGGCGCAGGTGTTGAATCAGAACGGAATGCGCGGCGTGGAAGATGCCGACTCCGCCGAAGTGTTGATCGTCAATACCTGCGGCTTCATCGACGCTGCCAAGCAGGAGTCGATTGACGTACTGCGCGATCTGGTCGAGAACCGCCGCGACGGGCAGATGGTGATCGCGGCAGGCTGTCTCTCGCAGCGTTACGGCAGCGATCTGGTACAGGAAGTGCCGGGGCTGGACGGTGTGATCGGCACGCGCCGCTGGATGGACATCTTTGACCTCGTGAAGCGTCTGCGCGTTCGCAAGTATCCTGAGCCACTTTATCATCTGCCTACCGATGCGCAGGTGGTCGGGTTGGACGAGCGCGGGGTGCTGCGTGCCAGCGTGCAGGGCGCGAGCGCCTACCTCAAAATCTCGGATGGCTGCCGCCGTCCCTGCGCCTTCTGCGCTATCCCCAAAATCAAAGGCACGCTGGTCAGCCGCCCGATGGAATCCATCGTCAGTGAGGCTGTCCGGCTTCAGGAGATGGGCATTCAGGAGTTGATCCTGATCTCGCAGGACACTACCGATTGGGGCAGCGACATCGGCATGAAAGATGGCACAGCGCAGTTGTTGGATGCGATTGTCGAAGCCGCGCCCGACATCCGCTGGATTCGCCTGATGTACGCCTATCCCGGCTACGTCACGCCCCGCCTGATCGAGACGATGGCGAAGCACAAACAGATTTTGCATTACCTCGACATCCCTCTACAGCATGGACACCGCGATACGCTGTTACGCATGAAGCGTCCGGCGAAAATCGAATGGGTATACGAAACGCTGGCGAATATGCGTGCCGCCATGCCCGATCTCGCCGTGCGCACGACCTTCATTGTGGGGTATCCGGGCGAGACTGACGAGGAATTCGAGGGCTTGCTCAAGTTCGTGCGCGACCTCGAATTTGACCGTGTGGGCGCGTTCAAGTACAGCTACGAGATCGGCACGCCAAGCGCCTCACTGCCTAACCAAGTCCCCGATGACATGAAAGAGGCACGTTGGAACGCCCTGATGGAGTTGCAGCAGGGCATCAGCCTGAAGAAGAATCAAACGTTTGTCGGCAAGACGATAGACGTGCTGGTGGAAGGTCACGGACAACCGGAAGACGAAGAAGGCAATCTACTCGAAGGGGCGCTCAGTTTAGGGCGTAGCTACCGCGACGCGCCGGAAATCGACGGCTACGTGATTGTCGAGGGCGAATTACCCGTCGGCGAAATCGTCCCGGTGCGCGTGACGGGCGCAACGGCATACGACCTGATTGCGACGGTAGACGTGGGCAGCCCAATTGTCATTCAACCGGGCGTGAAATACGGCGAGGGGATGTTGGAATAGACTAAAAGCTGAACTCAAGAGAGGATATGAAGTCGGATAGAATACCATCCGGCTTTTTGTTTGGCACGAACCCTTTTATAGTCTATCCAGAGACGATGATGAGATGTAAGTAATGAGCGCCCAAACCCCTGCTGAAGTAGACGTAAGCAAATATGTGGAGGTACGGCTGTTCGGGAAACGTCCACACATTCGCGGACGCCGCATTCCGATTGCTACGATTGCCTATTCTGCCCGCAGTCAGAAGTGGGATGTTGCAGAACTTGCTCATCAGTACGGCTTGAGTGAGCCACAGGTGCTTGCAGCGCTGCTTTACTATGCCGAACATCAGAGCGAGATCGACGCACAGGAGGCGGCATATCAGGCAGAACTCGACGAAGCATACCGTCTATATGGCACCAAAAGTTAACTTCTACTTTGATGAACATATACAGCGGGCAGTGGCGGAGGGACTTCGCAGCCGTAGGATTGAGGTGATCATGGCGGGTTAAATGGATGAAGCACATTTACGCTACGCGACAGAACAAAATGCCGTTCTTGTCACCCGTGACAAACCATTCGCCGGACGTACTATGACACAGACCGATCATGCTGGCTAGATTTGCTGGACAGGTGAACAGGATGACATCGGCGGCATGGTGCGCCGATTGAGCGAATTTGTTGATCAGCATACAGTGGAGCAAGCAAAAGGGCAGGTTTTCTGGCTAAAGCCCTGATGCCTTCAACAACCCCTTCAATTCATCAGCGTTCCGCAGCGCCCGTCCCCCATAGTCATTGTTGAAATAGACGTACACGTCGTAATCGGTAAGCCAGCGTTCGATTTTCTCTGCCCACTCTTGTAACTGCTTTCGGCTGTACGAAGAAGCGTACAACCTGCCGGGACCATGAAACCGCACGTAGGCAAAGTCCCCGGTCACGACTTCCCGCGCCGGAAAGCGGCTTGAATCGTTGATGACGAAGCCCGCATGATGTCGATTGAGTAAGGCGTAAATATCATCGTTGAACCACGACGTATGCCGAAGTTCAATCACCTGCCGAATACCTTTTGGCAAAAGCGCCAGAAATTGCTCTAGCCGTTCGGTCATGCCATCTGCGTGGGTGCTGGCGGGAAACTGCCACAGCATCAGCGAAAGTTTTTCCTGCAACCCCGCCGCGCTTTCCACAAACTGCTGAAGGTCGTCGTCAATCTCATTCAGCTTCTTCTCGTGGGTGATTCGTCGGGGACCTTTCAGCGTAAAGCGAAATTCAGCGGGGGTGATTTCGTGCCAGCGCTCGAACACGCTGCGGGGAAAGTGGCGGTAGAACGTCGCGTTGATTTCCACCGTGTCGTAGTGCTGCGCGTAGAACGGCAGCCAGTTTTTCTGCGCCACGCCCTTCGGGTAGAAAATGCCGCGCCAGTCCTTGTAAACGTAGCCTGACGTGCCGATATAGAGGTCGCCCATGTCGTACCCCAGAGTGCCAGTCCCCAACTTGTACGCTGGGGACTGGCGCTTGTATGGTCTATTCTTCTTCCGGTGGGATGGTGACGATGATCACGGTGTAAAGTTGCGTGCCCGGTTCGGTGGCAGTGCCGGGATCGCGCAGTTCGATGTCCGTCACCGCCGCGATGCCTTCTAGCACCTGCCCGAAAATCGTGTAGCCGCCGTCCAGCCGCGCGACTGGTGCCAGCGTGATGAAAAACTGGCTGCCGTTGGTATCGGGACCTGCGTTCGCCATGCCCATCACGCCGATTCCGCCAAAGGTCAGATCGTTGTCGGTTTCGTTGACGTACTCGTAACCCGGTCCGCCGAAGCCCGTTCCGGTGGGGTCGCCGCCCTGCACCACGAAATCCTCGATCACGCGGTGGAAGGTGCTGCGGTCAAAGTAATGATTGGTCGCCAGAAAAACGAAGCTGTTGACCGTGATCGGCGCTTCGTCTTCGTACATGTCGATTCTGAAATTGCCCGCTTCGGTGCAAAAGACCGCGCCGTAATCCACGTCGGATTCAAGCACCTGCTCCGGCGCAAAGTATTGCAGGCGGGTGGGTTCCTCAATCTCCGCCGCGCCTTCGCATAGGTCGGCAGTGGTAGATTCGTCGCCGAACTCAACAGGTGCTTCCGTCGGGGGCAGCGTCACATCCGCCTCTTCAACGGTAAGGGTGTAATCCCCCGCGCTTGCGTCGCTATAAGTACCTGCTTCGATCACCAGCGTTGTTCCACCCGGCACGACCAGACTCTCCCAGCCTGCCGAAAGGTTGTCCGCGTCAATGTCATCGTTCTGAACGGTGGGAACGTCCTCGCCCTCAACATAAATTCGCAAAAAGGTATCCAGATCGTCCCCCTCAAGCGCAATGTGCAGCGCAGTCGTTTCGTCCACCGTGAGGGTGTAACGCTGGCGCGTGTTTTCGGGGAATGTTCCTTCAACCGAGTCGCCAAGCGCGATCTCGCCCACTTCCTCAATGGTGGCAGGCGGCGCGACCCGCAGGCTGTATGCCCCCGCCTCGAAGTCTCCGTATGTTCCTGCTTCGATGATCAGCACGTCGCCTTCTTCGACTTCAAGTCCTTCCAAAGCCGAGAAAACCGTCCCGTCACCGCGATCATCGTTCTCGGCAAAAGGCTCATCCTCGCCTTCATGATAGACACGCAGGTAGGTATCTATGCCGTCGCCATCGAGGAAGATGTTGAGAGCAGGTGTGTCGCCCACTTCGACGGTGTA
>DATGQJ010000271.1:0-3200 GCA_035304265.1 Oceanobacillus sp. | reverse complement strand
GGGAACGAAGGCGATACGGTCAGCATTCAGATGGTGGCTACTTCCGGCGATCTGGATGCTCGGTTGCTCCTTACGGACAATCTCGGAAACCTGCTGGTCGCCAATGACGACGATCTACTCAATCTGACGATTGATTCGCTTATCCATGAATACATTCTGCCCAATTCCGGCTACTACAGCGTGATCGCCACCCGATACGGCGGTGCGCCAAATTCGGGCGAATTTCAACTAATGGTCACGCTGGAAGAGGCGGGGACAGCGGGCGCAACCCATCCTATCTACGCGGTACTTAATCTCGAAAACTCGCGGACACTGCGAGCAGATGGGCAGTTCTTCAGCAACTTTAGTGCGGGTGACAGCGCCGACGAAGAAAAGAACGAGCTGCGCACCGATACGCTGCTGACGTTCTTCCTGCCGCCACTGCCGGAAGGAGCATCGCTTGAATCGGCTACTTTCAATCTCGCGCCATGCTACGAAGCAGGCAGCGGGTTTGCGGTGTTAGGATCACTCACGATTTATAACGACAATTACGGGAGACTGATCGAACGGCGGGATTTCACACGTCCGGCAGCAGGCGCACGAATCCTTGCGGAAGTGGAACAATGCGATTCACTGGATGTCACTGACGTTGTACGCACAGCATACGATAATGGAGGTGAGTTACAGATTCGGCTTGCCTTCCGCAATACGATTTCAAACGGGCAAGGGGATGAGGTTCTGTTTACACCTCGCCTCCTGATCGTTCCCGGCGAATGAAGCGATAGCCTATCCCGTACTCACTTTGAATGTAGGTGGGATTTTTGAAATCCGGCTCGATTTTGCGGCGGAGGTGCGAAACGTAGATGCGCGGATAGTGGTGTTCGCGTGTGTACTCGAAACCCCACACTTGTTCCAGAAGCTGCTGAAAGGTGAGGACTTCACCCGGATGCTGCACGAAGGTTGCAAGGAGCTTGAACTCGGTGGGGGTTAACCGCACTTCCTCACCGTCTACGGTCACGTGGCGCAGAGGAATGTCCACCGAGAGGTAGTCGTCTTTATACTGAGTTGGAAGGTTTTTATCGGGATCGGCAAGCCGAGCGCGGCGCAGGAGCGCCTTCACCCGCGCCTGAAACTCCTGATTGCGAAGAGGCTTGATCATGAACTCATCAGCGCCAATATTTAACCCCTGCACGATGTCTTCTTCTGTCACCGCGTGGGCAGTCATCATGAGTATGGGCACGTCAGAAAGCTCACGAATACGCTGGCAAACAGTACGCCCGTCCATCATCGGAAGCGCAATATCCAGAATGACGAGGTTAGGTTTTACGCTGTGAAAAGTACGCAATCCTTCGAGACCATCATGGGCGACAGCAACATCAAATCCCTGCTGCCTCAAATCAAGTTGCAGCAGCCGAGAAAGTTCTTTGTCATCCTCAATTACCAGCACACGGGCACCCATAGTCGCTTTCCTGAAGTGTAACGATAGGTAACGAGATTTTAACATAATTGCTGCTAAAATGACTACTCACATCAGTTTTGCTGTTTAGGGGAAAGCGTGCCTTACAAATCAAGTGGTGGTCGCCGTAACAACGTTCAGCTTGGCGTCGGACAATCCATCTGGGCGGGATCGCCTCCTCCGGCAATCCCGGAACGAGTGCTGGATGGCATTCCCGGTTGTCTGGCATGGCTGGCGCTGCTGCTTTCCATCGCGTGCGCAGTGGCATTTCCTCGTGCCCTGCTGCTCGCTGCTGTGCTGGTAACTGTCTATACGGCGCTGCGTTTTCTGTTGGCGGGTATCGCCAACTTTATGGGGTTACGGAAGATTCGCGAGTGGGAACAAATCGACTGGTGCAGCTACTATGAGCAAGCCGCCGGTCCCGATGCGCTGGCATGGGAAGACGTGCGCCACGTCGTCATCGTGCCGAATTACAAAGAGAACATTCAGGTACTCAGCCGCACGCTTGATAATCTTGCCCGCCAATATCAAGCGCACGAACGCATGATCGTGGTGCTGGCGATGGAAGCTGCCGAACCGGAATGCGTGGAAAAAGCCGAAGCGCTGCTGGCAGCCTATCAGCACTATTTCCTGCACATGTATTACACGGTTCACCCGCGTGGGCTTCCGGGCGAAATGCAATGTAAGTCGGCAAATGAGGCGTGGGCAGCGCGTTGGGTCAAGCGCAAACTGGTGGATGAACTCGGCAACGACATCGACCACATCCTCGTGACGACGATGGATGCGGATACGCTCTGGCACAAAGACCACTTTCTCGCCCTGACATGCCTTTACGCCATCAATCCGCAGCGCAGTTTGCGCTTCTGGCAAGCGCCGATCCGTTATCACGGCAACATTTGGGAACTCAATCCCCTGCTGCGAATCGTCAACGCCTATTCGACGGCGCTGGAACTCGCCTACCTTGCCGCACCATGGTGGACGCCGATGCCCATGTCGTCATATTCGCTCAGTTTGCGCCTGCTGGATAACAGCGGCTACTGGGATTCAGACGTGATCGCCGATGAATGGCACATGTTCATCAAAGCATTTTTTGCTCGCGGTGGCGAGGTGGAACTGGAACGGGTTTTCCTGCCGTTTCTGGCGCAGGCGGTTTCCGGCGATAACCTTTTCGAGGCGCTCAAAAATCGCTACCTGCAATCGTTACGCCACGCATGGGGGAGCAAAGAGGTGGGTTACGCCATCGCCAAAACGCTTGAGCATCCTGAAATTCAGTTTTTCACCATCTTCCGGCTGCTGTTCCGTATCGCGCACGACATTCTGCTTGCGGGGGCGGGATGGGTGATCATGACGCTGGGTTCGCAGCTTCCGTTATTGCTCAATCCACATCTCCTGCAAGAGATGGTTGAGCAAGGATTCAGCAATCCAGTTTTTGCGCTGCTGCAAATTTCCTTCGTGCTAATCTCGATTCTGGGCGTGGTCTTCTGGTATCAGGATGTGATGGTGCGTCCACCGCGCACGGTTCCGCAGACGTGGAGCGAACGGTTTTTCACGCTCCTCAGTTTTCCCCTGCTGCCCATCCTTACCCTGATCGTGGTGGCGTTCCCAACCCTGCAAGCGCAAACGCGGCCGCTGGTGGGCGTTCCACTGCAATTCCGTGTCTCGAAGAAGGTCTAAAAGGAGCATACTCTCATGGCGAAAGTTGGTTACATCGGTCTCGGCATTATGGGATCGTCGATTGCCCGAAACCTGATGAAAGCCGGACACG
>DATGQJ010000270.1:0-2955 GCA_035304265.1 Oceanobacillus sp. | reverse complement strand
CTCCAAATCACGCGGATAAAAGGTGATGATCTCGATTCCATCCTCTGTGACCACAACAGTGTCCGAATGCCGGAAGCCGCCGAGATTCGGCGCGTACAACCCCGGCTCGACGGTGAACACCATCCCCGGCTGGATAATGGTATCGTCGCCGATGTCGAGGAAGGGTCCTTCGTGGTAGCGCAAGCCAATCGCGTGACCGACGTGATGCCGCCAATACTGCATCAAGTCGTGATCTTCGTAGTATTTACGCACCGCCCGATCCACGTCTGAGCAGGAGCGTCCGGGTTTGATCGCCTCAAACGCCGTTTCTTGCAGCGCCACCATGTGATCAAACATGCGCTTTTGCTCGTCATTTGGCTTACCCATCACCATCGTCCGCTCAAGTTCGCTGTCGTAACCCCAGACCGCCGCCGCCGCGCCCGTCACCAGCACGTCGCCCGGTTGAAAGGTGATGTTGTTCGCCAGCGCGTGAGGAATGGACGAATTGCGCCCGATCTGCCCACGATACCCTGCCATTGCCCCGAAATAATACTCGTTTTGAGAACGATAGATCGGACCAATTGCATCCAGCATGGCACGGGTGGCTTCGTCGCTGGCGCGTTGGCTGACCGAAGTCTCGGTTGCGCCGACGACGGTATAGCGCTGAAGCAGCGTGTGCGCGAGATTGCCCCAATAGCAGCTTACTTTGATCAGCGCGATCTCCGCCGGAGATTTGATCATCAACTGATCTTCGACGAAGCCGCGCACGTTGACGACCTGCGCCCCGGTGAGTTCGCTCAACGACGGACCGCGATAACCGAATATCCATGGATAGCCGTCGTGATCGGCGGCGATAGTCTCGCGGATGCCCATTTCGTCCAGCATCTTCTTGAAAAGCTGCATCGGGTGTGGATTGTGCGGGTATTCCAGATAGTGATCCACCCGATCAATCAGCGCGTTCGCCTGCGCGTGTTCCACTTCAAGTCGCGGGACGAACATCGCCCGTTCGCCTTTGCTGTTCATGACAAACGCAATCGGGCGTTCGGTGGGGATGAAGGCAAATCCGGCGTAATACAACACGTAGGCGCGGTCAAACAGCACCACGCCACTAATACCGTTCACCTGCAAGTGATCGACCAGCCGAGCGCAGCGCTTGCGCCGTTCGTCGTCGCTGATACGCAGTTGGGTGATGGGAAGAGTCATCACGAGTTTCCTTTGTCTGTTATGTCTCCTCCAATGTTAGCGGACGAGGCTGCTTACCATCTATATCCGTAAAACCATACTCTAATGCCAACTGCGCTGCCCACAGTTTCACTACCGCCGGCGATACAACTGCATCCCCGTTCCGTAGAACTCGAACGGATACTCCAGCAAAAGTTCGTATTCGTCCGTAAACTGCTCTTGTTTCGCCAAGCCCTCACGCACGAACCCTTCCATCGTCACCAGATAGTCCGGCTGCGTGTCATAGATCAACTGCGGCGGGATAGCATAGTTCTGGTCATCAGCCACAATCGACGGATCGACAGGGTAGTAGCGAGTCAGTTCCGGCGTCACCAAGCCCACCGTATCCACGATGGTCGCGCGGCTGAAGTAACCCACCGCGCCAATGTCGCCCGATGCAACTCGCGTTTCCGGCGTCACGCCCAGTTCGTCGCGCAGATGTCGCCCCATACGCTCATACAGCAGTTCAAGATCGTGCCATGCCATACGCGGCGCGGGACGATCCAACCCGTGATCCGGGTGCAGCGTCCATGCATTGACCGACGTGAATAAACACAACAGCCCCAATCCGCCGACAATGCCATATGCCAACCGACGCGCACCGGTCTTCGTCAAGGGTTGCAGCATCACCCACGCACCGACGAATGCGCTCAACATCAATGCGGGCAGCGGCGGAGCCATGTACCAGCGAAACACCAGCGGATTGAGGACGACGAAGAAGGCAAGATACAACCACGGATAGATCAAAAAGGGAACGATGCGAGGCGCTTGCCGCATTGCGTACACCAGCGCGAACAGGCTGAAGGTCAAAATCAGTACACCGCTGATCATCGTGGCGACGGAGCCAAACGTATCGAACGCGAAGAAGGTGTTGGAATAGGTGGGCAGCAGTTGAGACAGCGCCGACAGCGGCGGCAGTTCGTAGGCGTTGCGTTTCGCCGTGACCGAATTCGGAATAGGTGAGCCAAAATACGAGACGCTGAAAATCACCCACGGCAGCAGCACCAGACCGCAGGCAATCCATGTGCGCCAAGGTAAGCGACGGTGCTTCAGCCAGTTTTCGCCCAATTGCCATACAAACAGCGGCGCAATCCACAGCACCGCGTCAATTCGCGTCAGCAGCCCCAAGCCCGCACACACGCCGATCCAGTATTCAAGGCGCACAGAGTTGCCCCCTGCTTGCGTGGGTGAGGGGTAAACGTACCCCCACGTCGCCGCAACCATCCAGAAGATGTTGAGACTGGTCTCCATTCCGCCGACGGCGAAGGTCACGCTCATCGGTGAGACTGCCCACAACGCAGCAGGGAAAATCGCCAGCCAATCGTTACCGATCAAGCGCCGCGCCAGCAAATACAAAAGCGCCATCGTTCCCGCGTCGGCAAGGGCGCTCACAGCAATGGCGTACCACTGAAAATCCTGCCCACCTGTGACCGCGCTGATCGCCGCAAGCATCAGCGCGAACAGGGGCGTCGTCGTCCCCAGCGTGTGAACGCCGGGGTTGTAGACGAAGCCTTGTCCCTCGACCAGATTGCGACTGTAGCGAAAGGTGATGAACGCATCGTCAATGGTGCGCGTTCCCGGCAGGGCGCGGGCGGCAATCGCCAGCAGCATCAGCAGAGCGATAATGACAATGTGAGTGCGGCGAATTGCCATGCAATCTCCTATGACTTAACCCGAAACCAGCGATAGCCATACGCGCCCAACTCGATTTTTTGCGACGTATCGCCTTCCAGATCATAAACCTGATCGCTGAGA
>DATGQJ010000269.1:0-7828 GCA_035304265.1 Oceanobacillus sp. | reverse complement strand
TGATCTTCCGGGCTGATGCCCAATCCGTCGTCCTGTATGGCGATCATCAACGCCTGATCGCGTTTTTCCGCCCACACGCGCACGTGACCTTCCGGCGGCGTGTACTTCACCGCGTTGCCAATCAGGTTCGCAAATACCTGTGCCAGCCGCTTGGGATCGCCCTTGATTTGCGGTAAATCCGGCGTGATCTCGTTGATCAATGCCATTGCCTTGCTCTCGGCAATCCCCTTGATCTGATCAATGCATTCTTCGACGACGGCGTGCGCCGAAACCGGACGCAGTTCCAACCGGATGCCTGCCTCGATCTTTGCCATCATCATCAAGTCGTCGATCAAATCCCACATCGTCTGCACCGCCCGCATGATCATTTTGACGTAGCCTTCGCCGCGGGGTTCTAAGGGCTGGTGCATCTGGAGCATTTCCAGATAGCCGTTCATCACTGTGAGCGGCTGCTTCAGGTCGTGCGTCACCGTCGAGACCAGTTCATTCTTCAACTGCTCGGTCTCTTTCAACGGCGTGATGTCATGCATGACGATGATCCACCCGATCTGGCGGTGCGGTGAGAGATGGGTGTAGTAGGTGCGTTCGTTGGGCAGGGTGATCTCTTCGATCATGTTCTGTGTCTGGTTGGTCGCTCGCTGGAACACTTCGAGGAGTTGAGTGCCATCAAAGACCTCAGTGACAGGCATTCCCACGTAATTAACATCAGGATACAGCCGCAGCGCCGCGACAGCAGAATGGTTGAGCAGCACCAGCGTGTTGTCCTGTCCCACCACAATAACTACGTCGGCGATGTTGGCGAGGATGTACGACAACTTTTCGCGCTCACGTGCGGTTTCGGTGAACAACCGCGCATTGTCGATAGCGACTCCGGCACGTGCTGCCAGCTTTTCCACGAAGTCTTGATGCTCCTCGGTGATGCCGTTGAGCCGCTTGCTTTCGACGGAGATCACGGCGATCACCCGATCTTCACGCATCACGGGAACGGACATATGGGAGCGAACCACGTTCGAGAGCAGGATATAGTCGTTGTCGGTGGAAATATCCGGGATCACTTCGGCGCGGGCGGAACGCGCGACCCGCATCGCAATGCCGCCATCGTGTTCGTTGCGCAGCATTTCCCGTTGTTCCTGCGGCATATCGTAGCCGAGATCGGCGACCACGCGCAGTTCGTCTTTTTCCTGATCGTATAGCGCCAGCGCTCCCGCCTGCGCGTTGGTGAAACGCAGCGCCCAGTCCAGCGTCATGTCGAAGACGTGATCCTGCTTGATGGTGTCGTTCAACTCGCGGTCAATCTGATGCAGGATATGAAGCTGGTGCATCTTGGAAGCCAGCTCTTTGACGGTTTTGCTGTACAGGGCGGAATTGTGCAGGGCGATGGCGGCGCTCGGCGCAATCCCAGCGAGGAGTTCGTTTTTGGTTTCGTCAATTGGCGTATGCGATTCCGGGTTATCCACCACCAGTAGCCCGACAAGCTTATCAGCCACGCGCAGAGGAACCGTGAGAAAAGCTTCCAGTTTCAGCGCCGAAACCAGTTGTTCCAGCGGTGAACCGGCATCTGCCGTCGTCGCGTGAGTCTGACCATTTTTCCACGCGCTGACCGAGGGCAAATCTTCATGGCTGAAGATCGAGAAGAAAATCCGATCACGCATTGAATGCAGGTCGCTTGGAACCTGCGCCCCTTCGACGCTGTAGAGTCGGAATGTCACCTGATCGTCGTCGGCAATCAACAGGGCGACACGTTCAACCCCTGTCATGTCAATGATGGTACGGGGTAACTGCTTGACCAATTGTTCCAGATCGAGCAAGGTGCCAAGGCGAAGGGTGAGTTCATTGGCTGCTTTGGAAGCGTCGCTGCTTATGGTGGTATTGGATTCAAGCATGATGGTTGAGCTTCATAATTAGGAATTAACAAAAACCTATTCTATTATACGCCATACACAACGCGGTGACATGCACGTGACCTCAATTGTGGATTCAGGCAAAGTTTTGTATGATGTGGGCAGCACTGCGCCACAAGCGCATGGAGGCGAAAACGATGGATTTTAAGGACGTATCCGCCCGGTTCAAGAAGACCCGCGAAAGCGCTGAACAGGAAGTTCAGCCGCAGAAACACTATGACCCCGCCGAATCCTTCCGCATTCGCGGCAAGATGATCGGCGTGCTGGTGCGCGATGCGCGGCTGAATGCCGGACGGACGCTGGAAGAATGTGCCCGTAAATTGCAGGTGACGCCGGAGCAAGTCGAGCGCTGGGAGCTTGGCGACGATACCCCCTCGCTGCCGCAGCTTGAACTGCTGGCATATTACCTTGACGTTCCGGTGACGCATTTCTGGGGAACCAGCACCCTTGAAGCCTCAGAACACGATTACAGCCGCGTGCAGATGGAATATCTGGCGCTGCGTGATCGCATGGTTGGTGCGCTGCTGCGGCAGGCACGTGAGTCGCTCGAACTTAGTTTGGAAGCGCTGAGCGAGCAAACCGCGATACCGGTAGAGCGAATCAACGCCTATGAATTCGGCGAAATCCCGATTCCCATGCACGAACTGAGCGTGCTGGCGAACGCTGTGAAGAAGAATATCAACCATTTTCTGGAGAACAGCAGCCACATCGGGGAACTGCTCACGCTGCGCGAGCAGTGGAAGCAGTTCGTCCAACTTCCCGAAGAAATTCGCAATTTCGCGGCGAACCCGTTGAACGTCGGTTTCATCGAGATCGCCATGTTGTTCAGCCAAATGCCCACTGATCGGCTGCGCAGTGTCGGTGAAAGTATCTTAAACATAACGATGTAGGAGAAATTGAGTGGTGAGCACCGCAGACCAACTTCAGGATCAGGGAGTCAAGCTGTTCCGCCAGAAAGAATATGAAGAAGCCGCCCGTGTCTTCCGGCAGGCACAGGAAGCCTACGAGAGCGAAGGCAAAGGCGATATGGCGGCGGAGATGCTGACCAATGTCGGGCTGGTGCATCGCGCGTTGGGCGAACACCAGCAGGCGCTTGACGCGATGCAGCAGGCGCTTCATACCTTTCAGCAGCTAAACGACCCGCTGCGTGCCGCGAAGGTGCTTGGCAATATGGGCGGTGTTTATGCCAGCCTCGGAGATCGAGAGCAGGCGCACAACTGCTACCGTCAGGCTGCCGATACCTTTCAGGAGTTGGGCGAAAAGAAGCTGCACGGCGAAACCCTTCTCGCAATGGCTGACCTTCAGGTACGCGAAGGCAAGTTGGGCAGAGGTGCAGCCACTTACGAAGCAGGCTTGAGCGAACTGGACAACCTCACTCCCAGCCAGAAGATCATGAAGGGCTTGATTGGAGTCCGTAACAAGCTGCTTGGCGGCGGTGGCGGCAGCAATTGATTTCATGATTGAAATGGACGACGCTATTGGGGCAGGGCGATCCTGCCCCTTTGTGTTGATCCCGGAATCGCGTATCATTCCACCCCATGACGCAACCTCTTCTCAATCGCCATCGCCTGCGCATTCTCGTTGTGCTGTGGGTGCTGCTTGCCAGTTTGTATACCATCACCTACAGCGGCATGATCGAATCGGGCGATACCCGACGAATGCTGGACGCGGTGGGCAGCTTGGTCGATTATGGCGACCAGTATCTTGACCTGACCGCGTGGCAGTTTCCACCGAATCAATTCAATTTAGATGCCGGACTCCCGCTGCAAAGTGTGAGTGTCGAGCCGATGCAAATCGTCAGCGCTGCGCCGTTGTACTGGCTGGCGAAGCACGTCCCGAATCTCGGCTTGGTGCATACCACCTATCTCTTCAACGTGCTTGTCGGCGCGACCATCGGCAGCGTCCTTTTCCTCTACGCCCTGACGCTTGGTTACGACGAGCGAACGGCGGCGCTGGCGACCATCGTGTTTGGCATCGGAACGGCGGTTGTGCCGTACAGCAAATCGTTTTTCCGCGAACCGTTGATGATGCTCTGCCTGCTGCTGGCGGCATTCTTTCTAGAACGCCTGCGCCAGTTGAAAACGGTACCGCTGCTGATTTGCGCGGCGTTGGCGTTGATGGCGCTGGCACTCACCAAAGCCTCCGGTTTGCTGGCGATGCCCGCGCTGGCGGTGATCGCGTTGCCATCCATCCATAGGATCAGTCGGCGTACTGTGATCGTCGTGGCGGTGGTCGGGTTGCTGCTGGCGGCGTTGTTCGTCGCACTTGGCGAGTTCGACCTGATTCCCGGTTTGGGCAGTCGCTATAACCTTTTGCGATTTCTCAATGGACTACCGCAGCAGCAGTATCTTGTAGTGGCGCTGCACAGTTATCTGCTCAGTCCGGGTGGGAGTGTATGGGGGACATCCCCCGTACTGCTGCTGGCGCTGCCGGGCGCGTTTTTGCTGCTACGACGCGGGCAGTATCGCTATCCATTGGCGGGGCTGCTGGTGGTGCTGGGGTTCGCTGTTGGCTACGCCGTCCTCAACGGACCACACTGGTTTGGCGGCTTATCTTGGCCCCCCCGGTTCATCGTTCCTGTGCTGGCGCTTGCCTTTATCGCTGCTTTTCCTGCGCTCGATTGGCTGGCGCATCACCCGCGTTCGTTGTGGATTGTGCCAGCCATCCTGCTTGTGATCTATGCCGTGTGGGTGCAAATCAGCGGGGTGACGCTTTCGTGGGGCGAATATCCGCAGCATCTTCCGCCAGAAGCGGACGGTTTTCTGGAATGGGGCGGGGGACATAATGTGATCCAGTATCTACGCTGGGTCGTCATCCCGCAGTTGTGGTCGTTCCGCCCGTTGGATAACGCATGGGCAGTCACCGACGCTCCGCTGATTCCCTTGTTGTTGAGCGTTTTAGTTTTGACTTGTGCTCTGTGGCTCTGGCGGAATATCACCCCGCTTCCGGGGGATAACCATGCCAATCCCTCAAATAAGGTGAATGACCGTATAAAATCGCATTCTAGAACCTCACCCCCGCCTCGCTTCGCTCGGCTCCCCCTCTCCACAACGTGGAGAGGGGGTTGGGGGGTGAGGTTCCCACTCTTCCTCCTGTTCCTCTATCTTCTCATCACATGGGCTGGGCTGCGGATTCTCTACGAACGTGATGAACGCTACGACGCGCGAAGCGAATCACTCCACGCGATGCTTTCGATGATCGAAACGGAGACGACGGCAGACGACATCGTTCTGTTAAGCACACCCGGCTACGAACCCTTTTTCCTGAACTATCGCAAGGGAGGCGGTGGGCGCGTGATCACGCTGCCGCTGCAACCGGGAGAGCAAACCAGCCCTGAGCAGCCCCCGGAGGTGCGCTCCGAGTTGCCGGATGCCATGCTGACCCTTCAGACCGTCCCGCTGCTTCACACGCTGGCAAAGACCCACGAGCGTTTGTGGCTGGTGGTCGAGTTCGGACCGGATTTGGGGTGGAGCACCCGTCCCGTCGAGCAGTTTATGACCATGCATTACTACCCCGTCGAATACTGGCAAACCGCGCCGCAGGTGCGTCTGGTCGAGTACAACACCGCCAGCGCACCCGATGCTTTTGCCTTCCGTTCACCCGAACAGCAGACCGATCTGGTATACGGCGAAAGTATCCATCTCGCTGGATTCGCCTTGCCTGAAGGAACAGAATATACGTCAGGCGATGCGCTGCCGGTTTCGCTCTACTGGATCACCGATACGCCGATTGAGGCAAATTACAGCATTGGCGTGTTCCTGAGAGCCGCCGATGGCAGCCCCGTTTCGCAAAGCGACTGGCAACCAACCGGATATTTTGCGCCGACCAGCTTATGGCAGGTCGGTGTGCCCGTATGGGACAATCGGGCGCTGCGCATTCCCGCCGATTTGCCGTCCGGTGAGTACCAACTCTGGGTGAAGATTTACGACAATCCCCCCGGTGGATCGCCACAGGATTTGATCGTGACAGGGACGCAAACTTTGGATGACATGATTGGCGTTCTGCCTGTCCGCATTACGGTAAGGAATTCATGAGCGCTGCGTCAAATCTGTATTGTAAGGTGATATGATAGAAAGTGAACTTGCCAGTGTCTTCAGTGCCCGTATGAAGATTTTTAGCTGAAGGCTGATCGCTTTTCTCAGGAGTAACCGATGACTCTTACCCAGATAACCGATCCTCAACTTCGCGACATCTTGCAGGGTGCCCAGCGAATCGCCGTCGTTGGACATTCGGATGATCCGGGGCGACCAAGCTACCAGATCGCCCAGTATCTACGGCGAGCAGGCTATACCGTGTATCCGGTCAACCCGACGATTGCGACGGTTGACGGCGAGCGTGTTTATCCCTCGCTGGCGGCGCTGCCCGTTCCGGTGGACATCGTGGATGTGTTTCGCCGCTCGGAGTATCTTGCGGACGTAGTGAAGGATGCGATTGCGATTGGTGCGAAAGTGGTCTGGGCGCAGTTAGGCGTATCCAGCGATGCCGCCGCCCATCTCGCCGCCGAAGCTGGAATCACCCTGATTCAGAACAACTGCATCAAAGTCACTCACATGCGGGTGATAGGGTAGTATGGCTCATTCCCGCCCGACCATTTCGCGTTTTTCCGCGTCGCTCATCAATGGATTGCGCAAAATTTCGTCCTTGTATTCCACGCTGAACCACAGGGTCTGAAAAGTCAAAAAGATTGCCAGTCCCACCATCGACCATCGAATCACGGGCTGCAACGCAGATGGCACACGCTCCCATGTTCCGGCGAGCCACGCACCGCCCAACGCACACAGAATCGGCAGGAACAACAGCAGAAAACGCGGATCATAGGATACGAACAGCCACCACGCCGCGAACATCGGCACTGACCACAGCAGCATCGCCGTCTGTGGTGGCGCATCTCCACGCCGGCGAATCAGCGTCCAAACCGCCGCGATTACCCCGATGACCACCACCCAACCCGTCAGCCCAAAATTCTCGAACCTTGTCAGGAAGATCAGCAGGCTTCCCAACGTTCGCTGTGCCTGATCCGTCCATGCCGTATTCGGTACGACGAAGCCCGCCCCAAGCAAATTGCGGATGTACCATGGCGCTGCGACGATGCCACACGCCATTGCTGTCAGAACCACATTTGCAAACCTGATTCGACCACGCAGCAGCCCGTAAATCAGCCATAGCCCTAACAATGGAATGCCAAGTAAGGCTGCATTTTTCGTCCACGCCGACAAGCCCATCATCATGCCCGCCAGCAGCGCGTCTTTCCGGTTGTTGCTGTGCCACAGCCGAATGGCAAACACTGCCGACAATCCATAGAAGAACGCCATCGGTAAATCGACATAACCCGCCGACGCCCACCGCCCGAATGCCGGAGTAAACGCCAGCAGCACGGCGCTGATCCAGCCGGTACGATTATCCCTCAATAGACTTCCAAGCCAGAACGCAACCAGCAAGCAGCCGACGCTTAATAGCGCCCCGATCAGGTTGGCAAGATATTCATTCTCCCAACCGGACGCCAGATACGCATAGGTATATGCTGACTGAATCAGCATCGGATAAGTACGATACAGACTGTCCGCGCCTATCAGTGGCACCAGTCCCCGCAGTTGGTACATCATTTGCGCATGTGGCTGGTAAATGCCCAGTGCATCGGCACGATGGAAGGGCAGATTGACCGCGTTGAACAGAATCGCGCCGCTGATAGCAGCAAGCATCACGAAAGGGATGAGTGCCGATTTCCTTGCTTCGGCGGAAATCTCATTGCTCGACCCGGATGAGGTTTGCCTGTTCCTTCGCCACAGCAGCAAACCCGGCAGCATCAACAGTAGATAGGGCAGGGTAATGCCGATGACGCTGAAGGGGATTCCGAGAATACCTTCCCATAGCATGACCAGCGTCAGCCCGCCGATGCTCAGGGCAAGCGTCAACACCAATCGCTGAGG
>DATGQJ010000268.1:0-2040 GCA_035304265.1 Oceanobacillus sp. | reverse complement strand
ATCCCACCTGCTCCGGTTGATCAAGCGTAATCCGCAGTCCGGTTTTCCCTCGTGCAGAGACAATGAACGGTTCTAGCCCCAGATGCCGCCGCCCCAATTCCACAAACGCTGCCGTCAATGATGGCACGACACTGCTGATCGCCATCCCGTGCAACGATTCGCCGCGCACGAAATCCCGCACGAACACCACGTAATCGTCGGCAAGGTTATCCGGCATGGTTTGTGCCCGCCAGACGCGCCGCCATGCTGCCCCATCCCACAAGCCGCATTTCACGTTCGTATTGCCAATGTCGATGATGAGAAGGCTCATGCCTGCCATCCTAGCTTATATGAGGGGAGCACCTGCAGGTGCTCCCCATCATCGCTAATGTCTCACCCATTCGGTCACGCCGTCTGCCCGCGTGTCGCCGCGCGACCAGATTCCACGCGAGAGTTGCGGCTTTCGTTCCGGCGGAAACAGTTCCTTATAGGGTTCGTATTCGACAAAGCCGAGTTTTTTCGCCATTGCTATCGAGCGAAAATTCTCCTCATCGGTGTCCCATACCGTCTGTAATCCTCGTTTTAGCGCCTCACGAATGAACGCAGCGCTCACCGCCGAGCCATAACCCTGCCGCTGATACTTCTCGACGGTATCAATACCGACGATGACGCCTGCGCTGCTCACGGCAATCGCGTAAATGGCGCTTGCCACCTCGTCACCTTGCAAGGCACAGTACCCAAATCCGTGTTCGACAAATGTCCGCCGATCATTCCACGACAGTTGCAGAAACGGTATTCCCAACGCAATATCGACCTGCTCCGCCAGAGCAAGGTCAATCGGCACGACCCGCGCTCCATTTGGCGCTGGAATATCCGGCGCAGGCTTGCGCATATCCCACTGGAAGTTACTGCGCCCAATCACTTCGAGCGGCGCATCCTCCAGCATGGCGCTTACCCACGCCTCGCCAATCGGTGTATAATCGTAAAGCTGCTGGAACACGCCTACCTCTTCCGGCGCATCTTTGATGAACGCCCGCAGCGAAGGCACGGGTGTACCCGCAACGTAGTATTCATATGTCCGGCACATCAGCGCCGCCGTCGGCGCATCGGCGTCATCGACGAAAATGCGTCCGGGCTGTCGCCCTTCAAATACCGCGTCATAAGCAGGCTGATCAAACGGTGCTGGTGCATACAGCGGTTTGGCGCGATAGAACAGCGTGCACGGCAGTTCGTAGATTGTGAATTGTGTAGTCAACGTGAATTCTCCCCAGAATGATGAAGGTTAAACGTGAAAGCAAAAACACGCCCGCGCGATCTTCGCGCCGCGTGAAGTGGGGAGTTGCCAGCCTGTGCTGGCTAGAGGACTTGTAGCTTTTTGAACATGCCGTAACGATAGCAGCAGAACGCTTGAACTGTCAACACCTATCCTATGACATCACGGCGCTTGCTGCCCCAATTCCGCAAATGCCTCGCCTGCTTGCTGTCCCGCGTTGTTCGCGTCTACCTGTTCTGGCAAATCTAAATCGGCTTGTCGCAGTTCATACTTGATTTCTTTGGCGTTCATCTGGATGAGCAGCGCGGCTTCCAATGCCTGCATCGGCTCAGCCGGAAACGGTTGGAAGCGAAGAATCGTGTTCACGCGAAAAATAAGCTCATTGAGATGACCGAGCATCGTGCCATTGTTGCCGGGCGGGATGGAAATCGGCTGTGCAACGATCCGTTCTGCCTCCGGTTGAAGGATCGTGTCACGATAGCGGCGCAGTTCCCCGAAATGAGTTTCCATCAGCAGAATCAGGAATCCGACTCTTGGCTTGATTTTCTGCTGCTCTTCAGGAGCAAGCCCATCATAGTCTCCCGGAACCACCGACTGTACTGCTTCCGCCGTCGCGAAGACTGGTTTGACCGCTGCGTCGTACATGTTATAGACCATGTCGCGATAGGTACTGTCCTCGCCGTACATACTGCTCTCAAGGCTTTCGATCAGTTTCAGCGTATCAGCGTCTGCGTCTCGCAGCGGATTCTCGGCAGCCTGCATCGCAACCCAGTCGTTTATGCCCATCT
>DATGQJ010000267.1:0-3372 GCA_035304265.1 Oceanobacillus sp. | reverse complement strand
ATACGCGGCTCCCATCAGCACCAGCGACACCAGCAAGCCAAGTATCCGCCGTATCCAGCCGCCTTTGTTGGCGCGTCGTCCCAGCTTGCCCTTTTCCTCGACCTGTTTGAGCAACCGGACGACCTGCTTTTCCTTGCCACGCTTCATCGCCCTATCGACGGCGCGGAACATGCCCAATGCATAACCCGCCGCACGGCGCACACTGCGATTTTCGTCGTTCTCGTATAGATCGACGAGCTTGGGAACGGCATCTGCCGCCGCTGCTTCGCCAAGCCAATATGCCGCCTCGCGCCGCTCTTCCGGGTCATCGGAGGCGAGCAAATCCATCATCTCGTCAATCTCGCGCTGGCGTTTCGCCGGGATGTTCGCCATCGGGTTCTGCTCCGTGATCAAGGCTCACGTTACAAATATAACGCGAGATCGTACTCTGCGGAAAGCAAAGGTTTTGGTTGGGGAGGGATACTTTAGTCTCACCAATTCATCTTGTCCGATCTTGTCCGGTTTGGTCTTATATGGTATTTCCTATTGGTCTGCTGTGGTTTGATCAGATAAAATAATCTAGGTGATTTTAAACAAAAACCCCTGACGGAGTTTGGGCAATGATTAATACCAATCTCAACGTTCCGCTGGATCGAGACAGTGAAGAACCGATCTATCGCCAGCTTATCCGCCACGTTCGCGCTCAAATCGAAAGCGGCACGCTTCCCGCCGGAACGCGCCTGCCTGCGAGCCGTGATCTCGCGCAGCAGTTGAACATCAGCCGGATCAGCGTGGTCAATGCCTATGCGGAACTCCGTGCTGAGGGGTATTTAAGCGCACACGCCGGACGAGGGACGTTCGTCGCGGGTGAACGCGAGAACAGCGCTCGTCATAACGGTAATGGCAACGGCAACAATGGAGCGCACAACATCATCGAGCAGTCGTCCGTGCCGGATCGCTCCTTACGTGAGATGATGCGCCTTGCACGCAAACCGGGGGTGATCAACTTCAGTCACGGCACGCCGCCGCTGGAGTTCTTCCCCGTCCATCATTTGAAGGACGCTATCAACACCGTAATTGAACGTGACGGCTCGAAGGCGCTTGCCTACGAAGTGACCGAGGGTTACGGACCGCTCCGCGCTAGTGTCCGCGATTATGTGAGTGCGCTCGGCATTCGCTGTAGCAGCGATCACGTGCTCATTACAGGCGGTACGCAGCAGGCGCTCGATCTGGTCGTGCAGGCGGTACTCTCCGAAGGCGACATCCTCGTTACCGAAAACCCCACCTATTTAGGCATGATCGACATCGCCCGCACCCGCCGCGTTCAGATACATGGTATCGCGATGGATGACGATGGCATCCGGCTCGACATGCTGGAAAACTTCATCATCGACCATCACCCACGCCTGATTTACATCATGCCCACTTTCCAGAACCCGACAGGGCGCGTGATGCCGATCCACCGCCGCCGCCAGTTGATCAATCTCGCCGCCGAGTACAACGTCCCCATCTTGGAAGACGGCGTGTATCACGAATTCCGCTTTGAGGGGGAACCCGTGCCGCCGTTGAAAGCGCTGGACGAAACCGGCAATGTCATCCACGCTAGCGGTTTTACCAAAAACCTGCTGCCGGGTATGCGTATCGGCTACATCATTACCGACGGACCGCATTTCGAGCGGTTGGTGCGCGTGAAACAAGCCGCCGATATTTCGACCCCCGGCTTGAACCAACGTGCCGTTCACTTGCTGCTGGAACGTGGGGTGTTGGCGCAGCAGCTTGAGCGCAACAACCGTGAACTACGCCGCCGCCGTGACGTGGCACTCGCCGCAGCCTCGAAGTGCTTGCCGCCCGGTTCGCGCTGGAATATTCCGCAGGGTGGTTTGTATCTCTGGGTGGAACTTCCCAAGAGTGGACCCACAGCGGCAGAACTCTATATCTCGGCGATTCAGATGGGTGTCGCCTATGCCATTGGCAACGTGTTCTACACCAATAGCTGTGGTAGCTATCGCCTGCGCATCAATTACGCCGCGCAAAAACCTGCCGACATCGAAGAGGGTATCCGCCGTTTAGGACGGGCATGGCGTGAACTCGCCTACGACTACGCCGACATGGAGAAAACCCCGCTGTTGTAAGCAGTTTGTTTACGCTGGCAAAATATCTGGAAGCGATTCTCAGAACGGTGCTGTGAGAGTCCGCTCGTTGATGTGCCACCATATCCTCCAGCCTCCTCGAATTTGGAGGATGTGGGGCGCTGATTAATCGTCCGCCGTCGCCTGTGAAATGTGGATTGGTGGATTTTCAGGGATCAGATTAAGATGGCAATGGACTTCTATTTGGAAGTAGATACTGCATTAGAGCAGCATCCATTTAGCGATGAGTTCTTTCGTGGTGTATCACAAGTTATCGAAGATCCGGACGAGGACGGTGCAATGCTCGTCCGAGCGCCAAATTTTCTAGCCAGTGTCTACGAAATTACATCAGCGCGAAAAACGTTTGCGAGGTTTCTGAGCATTGATCCAAAATTTCATATTTACTTCTTCAACATTACCTCCAGCGAAACTCTAAATGGCTATCACGAAATTCTCAAAGTAGTCATTGCCTGGCTCAGTAAAACGAACGATGATCTGGCATTGATAGCTGAGGAAGGGCAGGTGCTTATTTTGAGAAAATCTGGACAAATTGTTCGACATGACAGGAAAAATTGGTGGGCAGACGATGACTTGAAGATTTTCAGCCTGCCGCATCTGGTAAAACAGTTACCGATTGTTTGAAGATAGAAAAAACATCACTGCCGCTGCTGCATTGCGTACAGATTAGCCATCCCCTATAAGTGGCGGTAGTCTCATTGCACGCACCGCCCAGGGCAGCGCCGTCTCCAACTGCTGGCGCTGCACCAGCCGAACGCGCGGCGCATCCGGGATGTTGGGCAAGCCCGCACGCGCAGCAAAAAAGCCGGAGACCCACGCCGCCACTTCCGGCGCATCCGGCAAGATGCTTTCAGGGGCAACTCCCGCTTCGTAGGCAAGGCTCGGCAGCCAGAACCCCAGATCAAGCTTTGGATTGGACAAACAGGCGAGGTTCCAATCCACCAGCACAACCCGATCCTTTGTGATGCAGATGTTGTCGCTCCGTATATCCCAGTGGCACAGGCTGTCGCCATCGGTTCGGCATCGTGCTTCATAGTCGAGCAGAACTGGCAGCGCCGCATCCAGCCATTGCGCATCCGCCATTTTCAAGGAGAGGAATGGCGCAGGATCGTCGGCAACCGTTTGCCAGTTTGCTTCCCATCCACCATGAATCTGCGTAAAGGGTTCGAGCGACGCCTTTGTGTTATGCATGGCTTCAATCTGTGCCTGCACCCGCTCGACCTGCTCTCTATTCCATGGAGGCGGA
>DATGQJ010000266.1:0-3826 GCA_035304265.1 Oceanobacillus sp. | reverse complement strand
ACCCTTTTGCTGCTCATTCTATGAGGGAGTCTAGCCATGGAGCGAATTGGCTGCTCAGGGCATCCAGCATGGAGTCGGCTTCGAGCGCTCCGTCCGTATAAAGGCTCAGGTATTCGACCACTACCCACACTTTCGCAATGGCGATACTGTGCCCCAATGCGTCAGCCGTTTGCGAGTAAGAATCGCCAAGTTCTTCTCGTTTCCGTATGTATGTCCCCGCAACCTCTGTGAATTGTTGTCGATTGCCCAGCCCGCCCACGATGATCGCCAGATCGATAGCGGGCGTTGCGCGTGTAAATCGATCCCAATCGAATAACACGAGCGATCCATCATGGCGAACGCCCCAGTTGGTCGGGTTGGGATCGCCGGAAATCCAGCACTGCGGTTCAAACAGCGATTGGCTTTCATGCTGAATGTCGCGCAAGCGAGGTTGAAGCTCTCGCGCCGTCTCTGGCTCAAAACACGCCAGCATCTTTGCGGTTAACGCATCGTCCCACTTTGGCGAATAACCCTCTTGCAGCGGGGGGATTTCCATCTTCAAGCGATGCAGCCGCGCCAGTATTTCCACCAATCGGCTGTCACCATGCCACAGTTCGCGGGGCAGCGGGTTGGGGATGTCTTCGAGCGCGATCCAGCCATCAGGGAGAATCACTTCTACTTCAGGGAGTGGAATGTCATTCGCACGCAGAATTGGCGCGACGTGGGTGTAAAAAAGCTGCTCTGCCGAACTGGTTGTCTGTTTGACAATGCGTGAGGTTTCCGCAAAACGAAGTCGGTAGACGCTTGCGCCGCTCTTTCCGCCCAACGGCTCGATGCTCTGTACGTTGCCGTGTGCTTCGGTCAAGCGCCGGAGCATTGCTTCATGTATCGTCATGACTGAAGGAGAAAAACCGGATGACGCTGCATTTGCCCGATACGTCCTTTTCCCTTAAAACTCTGCGCCACCGAATTATAGCAGAGGTGGGCATAAGTCCGTTCGATTGCCGCCTCTCCTTCGGATGGCATATAATGATCGTAGATGAAAGTTGAAATGTCATTGTGAAGTGAAATGTGATCTTGGAGTGAATCATGGCTATCGAAATGTCCCTCCGTCCCGGACCAAAAGGACAGGCGATTATCGCCCGCGACGACAAAACCATGTCGGGGTCGATGACGCCACGCTACCCGTTTGTGATGGATCACGGGCTTGGCGCACGAGTCTGGGATGTGGACGGGAATGAATATATCGACTTCGCGGCGGGCATTGCCGTGAATTCAACCGGACACTGCCATCCGAAAGTGGTGGAAGCCATCACCGAACAGGCGAAGAAGTTTATCCATATCGCGGGAACCGATTACTACTACGAAGTGCAGGTGCGGCTGGCGGAGCGCCTTGCATCCCTCGCGCCGTTTGAAGAAGGGGCGCGGGTTTTCCTCACCAATTCGGGCGCGGAAGCGGTGGAAGGCGCGATCAAGGTTTCACGCTGGTACACCGGACGCCCCCACATTATCGCCTTTTTCGGCGCATTTCATGGGCGCACGATGGGCGCACTTTCGCTGACCGCCAGTAAGGTCGTGCAGCGCGACGGCTTTTTCCCGCTCATCCCCGGCGTGCATCACATCCCCTACAACAACCCGTATCACTGTATGCACGGGCGTGAACAATCCGCGTGTGAAGCACACTGTATCTGCGCCAGTTACCTCGAAGATGTGGTCTTCAAGCGGTTGTTCCCCGGCGACTCGGTGGCGGCGATCATCCTTGAGCCAATTCAGGGTGAGGGCGGCTACCTCGTGCCGGATTCCCGTTTCGTGCAGGAACTGCGCGAAATTTGCAACAAATACGGCATCATGCTGATTTCCGACGAAGTGCAGGCGGGCATGGGGCGCACCGGCAAGTGGTGGGCAATCGAGCATCACGGCGTCGAGCCGGACATCATCTGCTCGGCAAAAGGGATCGCCAGTGGAATGCCGCTTGGCGCGATCATCGCCCGCCAGCACGTGATGAGCTGGCCCCCCGGCGCACATGGCACGACTTTTGGCGGCAACCCGATTTCGTGCGCGGCGGCGCTGGCGACGATTGACCTGATCGAGCAGGGTTACATGGCGAATGCCGCCGAGCAGGGCGCATACATCATGGAAGCGCTGGAAGAAATGCGGACGCATCATCCTTCGCTCAAGTATGGGCGTATTCAAGGCAAGGGGTTGATGGTTGGCGCGGAACTGGTTCTGGATGAACAGCGCACACCTGCGACGGCGCTGCGCAATCACGTCGAGCGGGCGGCGATCAATAACGGCTTGCTCATCCTCGGCTGTGGAACCAGCACCCTGCGCTTCTGCCCGCCGCTGATGATCGAACGCGAACTGGTGCAGGAAGGGTTGGAACGATTCGAGCGTTCGCTCACCGAGGCGGAACAGGAAGCCGGATTGTTGTAATCATACAACGGCGCAAAACACGAAAGGCAGGGGAGACTCTGCCTTTTTTGTTGCCTAGTTAGCTATAATTCACAAATGTGATGTTGCAAATTTTCATGAAAACGATAAATTTAACAATAGGGCAAATAGAATCATTGATGCCTCTTTTTCATTTTTGCACGCCCATCGAACCACCGTCCCAAAAACGTTCGTTTCGAGTGTAGGGCAAATTTTTATGAGTACAGGTCCGTTAAGCTATCTCTATAAGAAGCAAATCGCCAGAGTCCAGAAATACAGTGCGGAGTCGGCGAAAGTGCTGGAGCGTATCCGCGAGGAGTTTGGACCCAACGCCGGATACCAGGGTTCGTTAGCGGCAGTTCACTTCATCGAATACATGGAAAAAACCGGTCAATTCGCTGATCCTGCGCGATATACCAGCTACCTGCGTGATTTTCCGCTGGCAGTGCCACGCCTGCGCCGCGCACTTGAAATCTTCGTCGAGGATCAGGGACAGAGCGAATACGAGCACTATTTTCGCGACTGAGACCGCGCTATAGCAGCAAAATCTTTGTAACAAAATTGATCTTCATCAGTCTCCGCGTCTTAATGCGCGAGACAGGTCTTCTATGAGAGAATCAGTTACAGCATCGCACTCTCATGGAGACTTTTCATGTTGCATACTCCCCTCGTTTATTTTGATCGTATTATCGGCTGCGGGATTAACGCCAACGCGAGTGGTGAGCGTTTGTTTATCACTCAGAAAATCTCGCACATGGTCGCGCCGCTATTCAAGGACGTTGAGCCTGAGGCACTGGAGCAATTCCTGATGAGGTGCAGGCGAATGAATCTGGAAGCGGTGAGCAAGCGTATCGCTCAGATACAGGAGGAAGACCCTGATCTGCCCGCTGAGGCATACCAGTTTGTCGTCGA
This sequence comes from Oceanobacillus sp., assembly GCA_035304265.1. GTDB lineage: Bacteria > Chloroflexota > Anaerolineae > Aggregatilineales > Phototrophicaceae > Flexifilum. The sequence continues at coordinate 505 of DATGQJ010000266.1, read as the reverse complement.
TTTCAACTTTCAAGGGCAGGATGGCAAAGAGACACGCCTCTTTCTGGTCACGCATCTTACCCCACTGACCGAAGACACCCATGAACTTTCGATTGCTTATCTTGATCCCGAAGAGGTTGACGCTTATCTCCACGATCTCACGACGAGGAATTGAAATCCGTACCTAAGTCCTGATTACAAACGAAAATGAAAAGAGTAAATTGAAAGCATTCATGAATCCGGTTGTCGCGGATAGCCTTATTTCATACTAACCCTCATCTTCCGGTGTTATTCGGATTGGTTAGTCGAAAAGGCAGCAGTATGAGTACCTCAGGTCCCAATACATTTTTGTTCAAGAAGTACACACGACTCTTGAACCACTATAGTCCCGAGTGTGTCGCTGAATTAGAGCGAATTTACGCAGACTACGGGGCGCACGCCGGATACACCGCCGCTCTTGCCGTTATCAACTATAAAGAACAGGTTGAAAGCACCGGGCAGCGGGAAGACCCCACCCGATACATCA
>DATGQJ010000265.1:0-3661 GCA_035304265.1 Oceanobacillus sp. | reverse complement strand
TAGATAGGGCAGGGTAATGCCGATGACGCTGAAGGGGATTCCGAGAATACCTTCCCATAGCATGACCAGCGTCAGCCCGCCGATGCTCAGGGCAAGCGTCAACACCAATCGCTGAGGGATACGTATCCGATGATCATCATTTTGCAGCAGCCACGTCGCCAATGGAAATGCCGCTACGATGACGAAGCCGACAAGCCCGTATGCAAGCAGGGTTTGAATCATGAACAATCAGGCGGAGATGCCTCGCGTCCCGACGACCACCGCGTTCGGCAGCGGCTTTCCGGTGACGCCCGCGATCAGGTTGTCCACTGCCATTGATGCCATCCGTCCGCGCGTGCCGATGGTGGCGCTGCCGATGTGCGGCACGACGATGACGTTGGGCAGTTTGAGCAGCGGATGATCGGCGCGAAGGGGTTCCGGTGTAGTCACGTCAAGCGCCGCGCCGCCGATGACCCCGTTCGTCAGCGCATCGTAAAGCGCATCTTGATCGACCACGCCGCCCCGTGCCGTATTGACGAGGATCGCTGTCGGTTTCATCAGTTTCAACGTCTCGTGGTTGATGAGATGACGGGTCGCATCGTTCAGCGGCGTATGCAGCGAGACGAAATCCGACTCGCGCAGCAGGGTTTCCAAATCCGCACGTTCGACGTTTTCCTTCTGCGCTTCTTCATCGGTGAGGCTTGGGCTGTAGGCAAGGACACGCATGTTGAAACCCGCCGCGCGTCTGGCGACGGCTTTACCGATGCGCCCGAACCCGACAATCCCAAGCGTTGCGCCGCTTACGTCCCATCCGAGCAGCACGGTTGGATGCCATGTCTTCCACTGGTCGTTTTCAATGTAGCGCACCCCTTCGACAATTCGACGGGCGGCAGCGAGCAGCAGGGCGAAAGCAAGGTCTGCCGTTGTGTCGGTGAGCACGCCGGGTGTGTTGCCAACGGCGATCCCGCGTTCCTTCGCCGCGTTCACGTCGATGTTGTCGTAGCCTACTGCCATCTGGCTGATGATTTTCAGGTTTGCTCCGGCGGCATCCATGAAGTTCGAGTCGATTCGGTCTGTTAGCATGGAGAGCACGCCATCTTTCCCTCTTGATCGCTCGATCAGGGATTCGTAAGGCGGAGGCATCTCGTCTTCCCAGAGGTCAACCGAGCAGACCGCCTGCACTTTTTTCAACGCTTCGTCGGGAATGTGTCGGGTGATGAATACGGATGGTTTCACGGCGAACGCTTCCGAATATAATCTAGCGCGACTATGATTGCCTACGATGGCTGAAATGACAAGGTTGTCTCAATATGAAACGTTGGCTCGGTGGAGTATGCCTCATTTTTCTGATATTCGCCTTTCAGGTGGCGAACATCCCCAACATGCATATGCACCCGGATGAAGAACTTTCGTATCGTGCAACGCGCGATGGTCTGGGTCATGTTTTCTACTACCAGCAAAGCGGGCAGGATAATCAGGCTCCACTCTGGTTTATATCCTTCTGGGCATGGCAGCAGATTGTTGGAGATGCGGAATTCACCAGCCGTGTCATGGGGGCGCTGACGAGCGTGCTCACGCTGGCGATCACGTATCGCTTAGGGCGGCGCTGGTTTGGTAACGCGGCGGCATTGGCGGCGCTTGCCATTCTGGGGGCGAATCACTTTTTCTTTACGTATACACTCGACATTCGTCCATACCCGTTAGTCATCTTCTCCGCCGCGCTTTCGATATGGATGTTCGAGCGCTGGCGACACACGCCTGATAAACGTCGTATCCTGTTTTATGGATTGTCGGTTGCGCTGCTGCTGTACGTCCACTATCTGCTGACCTTTCTGGTCGTCGTGCAAGTCGTGTTTGTGCTGCTGTTTCAGCCAAATCGTCGGCGGTTGCTGGTATCCGGCGCGGCGGCGATGGTGCTCGGTTTTCTCATCTGGCTGCCGTGGTTTCCGACGTTCGTCGATCAGGTGATCACGCTGCGAAATGTCGAAACTGCTTCCGGGACGGCACGCGGCGCGGCTGGAATCGGGGTCAGTACATTGGTGACTTCTTTACCGACCATCGTGCAGTTGGCGCAAACCGCTACGAACGGGATGATCTGGCTTTATGCAATTGTGCTCCTTGTGGGCGTCTGGATGATGCGGCGCAAACCGAGTTTCTGGTTGGCGGTGTTCTGGGGGATTGGCGTTCCGGTTGTCGCGCTGGTCGCCAATCTGTTCTTCGCCGTATATGCGCATCGCTTCGTTTCTCATGCGACTGTTGGTTTGGCGCTGGCGCTTGGCGCGGTGCTGCTGGCAAAGTCGAACCGCCTTTATATCAGCGCAGCCGCCGTTTTTGTCGCCCTGAATCTATTCATGTTTCCGACGCAGTTTCCGGTGCGCATTCCGTATCGTGATCTCTATGCTGATGTATCGGCACAGGTACGAGAAGGCGACGCGCTGCTGAATCTGGGAAGCGTAGACGGTTTCGTACAGTGGCAGATTGACCACTATCTATCGCCAGTTCTCGTGCGCAACACTGTTAGTGATGTAGCGTCCGCCCAATCTTTCCGGCGCGTGTGGTTTCTCACCGATGATTGGTTGAATGATCCGGCACAGCGCGACTTTGCCGTTCTGGAACCGTCGCATCCGGTACAAACGGTGTTCGGTCAGTGTAACCGTGCGTGGTGCTACATTGCTCAATTGATGGAAGCGCCGCCGTGGACTGAACCGATGACCTTTGGTGATCACCTTGCGTTCTGGGGCGCGGACGTGGACAGCGTGACCGATACCGAAATCAAGACACGGCTGTGGTGGCGGGTAACTGAGCCGCCGCCAGTGGATTACTCGATTGGTCTTCAACTTCTGAACAGCGATGGAGCGCTGGTGGCACAAAACGATGGTCCAATCCATCATTACGCCGTCGAAACTGTACAAACGTCGAGCTTACAACCGGAGCGGATTTATATAGACTTTCGGAGCGTCGCGCTTCCGCCGGAATTGCCAGCGGGTGAATACAGGCTCACGCTGGTGGTTTACCAGTCGTGGGATGGCGTGCGGCTGACCCTGCCCGACGGCAGCGACCATCTTGTGTTGGATACGATCAGGTTGGATTAAGCAAGTCCTTCCACAACCATTTTGGTCTTAACAGGAATGCGATGGATGGATTACGATGGTACCTGCACGCATGTGAATAGGAAATCTTATGTCGGCTGAATTTATCGCGCATCCGGCGTTCAAAACCGATCATCGTAGCCCACTTCGTTTCATTATCTCGCATATCATCCGTCACCCCGTCTTTGGCGTGTTGATGATTGTCGGGGCGTTTAGCAACGCGGCGCTTGCCTCTGCCATTCCTTATTACATCGGGCAGGCATACAACGCGCTGATTGAGGGTGAGGGATTAGCGGCAGTCGGATCACTGGCGCTGTCGATCATCTTCTCGCAAATCGTTCGTGCCTGCTTGCAATTGATGCGCAATTTCTCCGCCGAGATTTTCGCACAGCGTATCGAGCGCGACGTGCGTGACGAACTATATGCAAGCCTGCTCGGTAAGGACATGACCTTTCACGATATGCAGCCGGTGGGCGAGATTATGGCGCGTGTGACCAACGACGTGCGCGAATTGAACCTGATGATGAACCCCGGCATGAACCTGCTGATCGGATCGGGCATGTTCCTGCTCGTGCCGCTGCTCGCCGCGCCGA
>DATGQJ010000264.1:0-4078 GCA_035304265.1 Oceanobacillus sp. | reverse complement strand
CAGCGCAAACGCTATAAATCAGAAGTTAAGTTGATCCAGTCCTTCGCGCTCCATGCAAAGAACAGGACGACGTTGTGAATCAGGGGTGCATACCAGATCGCTCCGGCGAGAAAGCGCCCTTTCCTGCCGTCGCCATTGGTGGCGCGGACTTGCTTTGAAAACTGTTCCGCGCCCATCATCACCGCGCCGTAAATGAATGGAATCAGCGCCGTCGTGTGCTGGACGTAGGAATAGCGGAACACCATTGCGAACGCCGCCATGCAGAAAAACAGCAGCCACGCCGCAGCTACCAACTTGCGCGGATAGCGCGTATCCAACACCATCACCAGCACGCCGACGATCAGCAGCACGCCGAACATAAAGAATACTTTGTCGAACATCATCCCCGTCATTGTGGTGATCTCACGCATTTTCTGGAATGGGGTCAGTTCAAACAAGAAGGTGGACGTAATCCAGTTGACGGTGGGCCAATCGGATGTCGCTTCGAGGACGACGAACGGAATGCCGACCATTTCCAGAACGATGCGATAAGCGCCGTATACCACCAGCGGAAGCACGGTGAATACCGGGAGCAATCGCCAGCGGCGCGTTCCTATCGCCAGCACAAGCCCGAACAGCACGTAAATCGCATTCAGCTTGAGCAGCAGGAAAATCCCGAACATCAAGCCGTAAGTGATGATCCTTCGGGTTTCGACGTTCGGTGTCAGGAACAGGCGGTGAATCATCCACATGCTTGCCAGCGCGAGAAAGAGTTCAACGTAATCCGTCGAGATGATCGGGAAAAAGTAAAGGGTAAAGCCGGTGACGACGGTCAGTAAGCCCGCCATCCGCGCCGCGCGGGGACTGAGATCGTAGGCACGCACCAGTTCGTAGACCATGATGGCGGAAAAGAAGGCAACGCCGAGGTTGATCAGCCAGAATGAGAGCGCCCCCGTCAGCACAACGTCGCAGTTCAGGCTGCCGCTTGCATAGCCATCAAACGGGATGCTCAATACGCGGCATAACTGGGACGACACCATGAAGAAGGTTGCCCGCTGCCACGTTTTGTAGTCAGGATCACGCCAGCCAAAGGGAAACTCACCACTGACGGTGATGAATCGGGGACCGTCGGTGTTGAAGTAGGTGATGTGCTGCATGAAATTGGTCGGCTCGCCGGGTTCCATCTCGCGGGTGATCAGCGCCCATCGTTCGTCATAGCCGGAATGAACGACGACGGTATTTACGAAGATGGTTGGCACGAACATCGAGGCAACACACATCACCAGCGCCACCACCATCAAGGTTCGCCAGTCTCGTAATCGCCGTGCGTCCAGCGTGACCGTTCGTGCGATGTAACGCCCAAGCCAATAAGCGCCAAGCCAGAAGAAGATGGTTGCGCCCCACGTTTGCACCGCCGACCACAGCAGCGGACGCGGTATCAGCGCGTCCCCGATGCCGATCACAAACATCAGCGCGATATACCACACAACGGGCGCGAATACGGCAAAGGTCGTGCCCATCCACTGGTAGAGCTTCTGTCGAATGGTACGCTGAAAGCTGATGCCCACCAACCCCATTCCGAGTAGCCCGACAATCGCATTGGGAAATACGCCCTCAGCCGGAACGGTGGTGAAGACGACAAAGGCAAAGATCGCATTCAACAGAGCAAGCAGCGCCGCCATCATGCGGACGCCGCGCCCTTCTGCCATTTGCAATCCATTCGCCATCTGTGCGACCTTCGCCGTCATATACGTTCCTTTACAAATTTATGCACTGCCCTTAATTATCTACCATTTGCGACGGCGTTTATGATAAAGAAGAACTGCCCGTTTATTGAGAATGCCAGCCATGATCAAGACGACCACGCCGCCAATGACCGCCTTCGACATCTACCAGCAGCAGCGCCGCGACCACTGGGACGCGGTAGCCGCCGAGTTTAGCCAGATCACAGGCGGACGCGCCTACCAGCGACGGCTCGCGGAAGTCTATCGTTCGCTCATCCCCACCGGAAGCCGGGTGCTGGAAATCGGCTGCGCGGCGGGTGACTTGCTGGCGGCGGTAGAGCCAGCCTACGGCGTGGGCGTGGATTTTTCTCCGGGCATGATCGCGCTCGCCCGTTCGCGCTACCCCAATTTGCACTTTATCGAGGCGAACGCGCACAATTTCCATCTGGATGAAACCTTCGACTACGTGATTCTCTCCGATCTGGTCAACGATCTCTGGGACGTGCAGGCGGCGCTGGCGAACCTCGCGCCGATGACCACGCCGCGCACCCGCATCATCCTCAACTCCTACAGCCGCCTGTGGGAAATGCCACTAAAACTGGCGCAGCGTCTTCGCCTCGCCAAACCAACCCTGTACCAGAACTGGCTCACTGTCGAAGACATCACCAATCTACTGCGCCTGTGCGATTTTGAACTGATTCGCCACTCGCAAGAAGTGATCTACCCGCTTTCAACGCCTATCATCAACCCGCTTGCCAACCGTTATCTGGCGCGGCTGCCAATTTTCAAGCATCTCGCCGTGACCAATATTTACGTCGCGCGTCCCGTCACTCCCCGCCTTGAGGAAGAGAAAGAGCCTCTGATCTCGGTCATCGTTCCGGCGCGAAATGAGGCAGGCAATATCGAAGCGATCTTCCAGCGAACGCCGGAAATGGGAAGCGGCACCGAACTGGTTTTCGTGGAAGGGCACTCGCGCGATAACACGTATGACGCCATCGAGCAGGCGATTGCGGCACACCCGGAACGCCGGGCACAACTTCATCGTCAGACCGGAGTAGGGAAAGGCGACGCGGTACGGCTCGGCTTTGAGAAGGCGACGGGTGACGTACTGATGATCCTCGACGCCGACCTGACGGTGCCGCCGGAAGATTTGCCCCGCTTTTACGATGCGCTGGTTTCCGGCAAGGGCGAGTTCATCAACGGCGTTCGTCTCGTCTATCCGATGGAAGACGAAGCAATGCGGTTCGCCAACCTGCTCGGCAACAAATTCTTTAGCTATGCCTTTAGCTGGCTGCTCGGTCAGCCAATCAAAGATACGCTTTGCGGCACAAAGGTGCTGTGGAAACGCGATTATGAGCGAATCGCCGCCAACCGCGCTTATTTCGGCGATTTCGATCCCTTTGGCGATTTCGATTTACTGCTGGGCGCGGCGCGACAGAGCATGAAGATCGTGGACATCCCGATACGCTACCGCCAGCGCACTTACGGCACGACCAACATTCAGCGCTGGAAACACGGGCTGCTGCTGCTGCGAATGGTCATGTTTGCCGCGCGACGCATCAAGTTCATATGAGCCGTCTGCGAACGTGGCTGGCGCACCCGCTCACCGTCGGCTTGGACATCGACAGCCCGGAGACGACGGCGCTGCGCCGCCGCATCATTCAGGAAAACCGCTTTTTACGGCGTATCTACGAAAGCTGGTACGGCAAAATCGCCGCCGCGCTGCCGTCTGTTCCGGGCGCGGTGTTGGAACTCGGCTCTGGTGCGGGGTTTCTACGCGAGTTCGTGCCGGATGTGATCACGTCGGAACTGTTTCCCACCCCCGGCGTGAGTGCCGCGTTGGACGCTCACTGTTTACCTTTTCCCGATGCGGCGCTGCGGGCGATTGTGATGACCAACGTTTTGCACCATTTGCCCCAACCGAGAACGTTCTTCGACGAAGCGGCGCGTTGTGTGCGTCCGGGTGGTGTGCTGCTGCTGATCGAACCGTGGGTCACCGCATGGTCGCGGCTGATCTATACGCGGCTTCATCACGAGCCGTTCGCGCCGGAGATGCAAACGTGGGAATTTCCATCGAGCGGACCGCTTTCGGGCGCAAACGGGGCGCTTCCCTACATCATCTTCGAGCGTGATCGAGCGCAGTTCGAGCGCGAGTTCCCGATGTGGCGAATCGAACAGGTTGAGCCGATCATGCCGTTCGCCTACCTGGTTAGTGGCGGGGTTTCGATGCGCCCGTTGATGCCGGGATGGGCGTTCCCGCTGTGGCGCATGTTTGAACAACTTCCTCTAATCCGCAAGCAGGGTATGTTCGCGTGGGTGGTGGTGCGGCGGGTTGTCCCCAATTAGTTGCCCAATATAATAGGGTCGAATGCTGG
>DATGQJ010000263.1:0-4885 GCA_035304265.1 Oceanobacillus sp. | reverse complement strand
TCTTTCAGCCCTTCGACAATGATGGTCACTTTGTCGTTTTCGTCGCGTGGGCGTTCGGGATGAACGGCGATCTTTTGCAGATAGTCGACAAAGACAACCACATTACCGCCTGTCGCGTCACAAAGTCGCGCGGTCATCTCTTTAATGGCACGAAGCGTTGTCACCGCCGGACTTGCCTTCACCAGAATCATCCGGTCAGAGTAACGTGCTAACCGCGCGAGGCTTGGCGCGGTTTTGGGGTTCTCGCGCAAAATCGCTTGCAGCGATCCTGCGCCGCCATCACGCCCCATGAATTCTTTTGCACGCTGCGCAACGATGATCTGGTAAAGGTCGCGCAGTTTGATTCCCCGGCTCAAATCAACTTCAGGCGGGTTGATGCTTTCCATGCACAGAAGGCGGTGCATCAGGTGGGTTTCAGTATGTTCATAGGAGAGATAAAACACATACTGATCAGGACGCAGCGCGATATTGCGGGCGATTTGCAGCGTCGCAATCGTCTTGCCGATACCCTGCGAACCGCCAAGCAGCACCAATTCTGTCTTTCGCAATCCGCCGCCGATGAACCCGTCGAGCGGGTCAAACCCGGTGGGCAACGGCACATAATCGACTAAATCACCGCGAACGACGCGATCATTTGCCTCATTCAATACCTGCGTGAGGGTACGCGGCAGATGCGCTCCACCACGTGAACTCGTCGGTGGACGTGCCACCGGTGATGCGTGCGATTCCACCTGCTGTGGAGGCATCACAGCCTGAGCTGGTTCTGATTCCTCTAAATCATCTGAGAAACGTCGTGTTGACATACAAGTACACCTATCTTTCCTCTCATTAATCATATACACAATACCAGAAATGGCAAACCACCCTTTCATAAAGAATTTGGCGACAAATAACTTATATAAGATTTTCTTCGATGGTTAATCCGATTATTTCATTCCTGACATAAAACAACATGCAACGTAATTCACAAAGTCATGCTAATCGTGTTAAAATATATAAGTTTTTGTCTTATTCGACGGGTTTGCACTGTAAAAAGGTGCAAATGTGGCAGAAGTTTTGCCAATCCAATCTTATGGAGGAGGCAGAGAACAAGTCGTGATACAGGAACTCCTGAACCGGGCCGACCAGCGCGGCTACCTGACTTTCGAAGATGTGCTCGAAGTGCTGGATGAAGATGGCGATGACATGAACGCCATCGAAACTATTCTTTATGAGTTGGATGAGATGGGGATCGAATTCCGACAGGAAAGCGAACCCGTCGATCACCTGCTACCACTGGAAGATGGTGAGCCAGAATTTGAACCGGAAGAAATTCTTCAGGACCCTACCGTCGGTGACATCAACGCCGTTTCCGCCGATGACCCTGTAGGCTTGTACTTCCGCCAGATGGCGCAGGAACCACTGCTCACCGCTCTAGAGGAGATCGAGTTAGCAAAGCGCATCGAGATGGGTAAGCAGGCGCGGGAGACATTCTACCGCATCAGCAACTCGCGCGAGGCTTACAGCGAAGCATGGCTTGCTCACCTCGAACGGTTGGTGCTCGACGGACAGGCTGCCCGCGAACATCTCGGACGCGCCAATACTCGTCTGGTAGTCAGCATCGCGAAGCGTTACATGGGTCAAGGGCTGCCATTCCCAGACCTCATCCAGGAGGGTAACGTCGGATTGATGCGTGCCGTCGATAAATATGACTACAAACGCGGCAATCGCTTCAGCACCTACGCGACATGGTGGATCCGACAGGCAATCACCCGTGCCCTCGCCCAGAAGACCCGCACCATCCGTATTCCCCTCCACATGACCGAACGCATTCGCCAGATGTACCGCACCGCTCAATCTTTAGAACAATCCCTTGGACGCCGACCTTCTCCGGAAGAAATCGCGATGGAGATGGATTTACCGGCGGAAGCGGTACGCGCCATGATGGACGCCAGCCAGCACGCGATTGCGCTGGAACGTCCTGTGGGCGACGATGGCGACAGCGAATTCGGTGATTTCATCGAAGATCAGGACTCGCCAAGCCCTGTCGAATCAGCCACACAACATTTGTTACAAGAGACGATTGAAGACGTTTTGAGCGAACTCACACCGCGCCAAAGCCACATTCTTCGCCTCCGCTTCGGACTGGGTGGTGGTGAGCCACATACCCTCGAAGAAATTGCTAATAAGTTTGGTCTGAGCCGCGAACGCATCCGCCAGCTTGAAAAGGAGGCGCTGCGCCGCCTGCGCCATCCGCGTCTGGCACATAATCTGCGCGATTACCTCAGCTAAACGTTCATCTACACCACAATTGCATAAAATAGAAAAGAACCGGGCTGTCAAAGCCCGGTCTTCTTGTACATAAACAGAAGCGACCTTCGGTGAACACGACTTCTTCACTTCCCAAAACCGGTTGGCGTGCCGCACTCATGTGGGGAATCGGTATCACCCTCGTCCACCGCATTTTGCTGACCCTGTGGCTGGCGCTGGCTTGGAACGTCGTGGGTCAATATCTGGGTGATGCCGCTGTCGATTTTCACACTGTAGGCGCACAGATTCCGCATTTAGAGACACAGCTTGAGCAAACCATTTTCGGCGTATGGCGGCGCTGGGATGCGATTCACTATCTTGACCTCGCGCAAAACGGCTACCGCTTGCAGAACCCCGGCGCAACCGTTTTCGGCGTCCTCACGCCGCTTGGCTTCCGCGTGTTCGATGCCGTGCTGCCCGGATCGCTCGACCTCGCCGCAATGGTGTTTGAGACTGTGGCTTTCGCCGCTGCGCTGGTTCTGCTTTACCGCGTCTGCGAAGTGTATTACGGCGATGCCGAACTGGGAGCATGGTCGGTTGCAGTCGTGGCGTTGTTCCCGCTCTCCTATTTCTTCGCCGCCCCCATGTCAGAGTCGATATACCTCGCGCTCGTGCTCGGTGTCTTTTATTTCGCGGCGAAAGATCGTTGGGCGTTTGCAGCAGTTTCCGGTTTTCTGGCGACACTGGCACGCAGTCAGGGGGCGTTGCTCTTTTTCGTCGTTATCCTTCTCTTGCTCGAAAAACACTGGCACGAAAATACGCAGTGGTCGGCTCGCATTCGAACCTTGGTCAAACGTGGATGGGTGCTTGTGCTGATCCCGCTTGGAGCCATCCTGTTTTCGCTCTACCGCGCTCAATTGCAGCTTCCCCCTCTGGATGAGGTGTATGCACAATACTCATTCGTCTTTTTCACCAATCCGCTCGATGGATTGCTCGCAAACCTGCGCTGGATAGCGAATCATCCCGCCGAAGCGCTGTACAACGTCGATGTATGGGGCATCTTCATTTTTGGCGGATTGGCGCTCGCCGCCTCAGCATTCAAGAAGCACAGACGCTTGCCCTTGTTGGCGTATACCTTCGGCTATTTGCTGGTGTTCATCAGTAAACTCAACTGGCAATGGGGAACCGATGAAGCGATCTTCACCCAGAGTTTCGCGCGTTACTGCCTCGCGCTATTCCCGCTGTTTGTTCTCATAGGTGATGGCTTGCGGCACACTACCTTCTGGGGACGAATTCTGCTCGTGCTGCTGCTTGGGTTCGGATTGCTCGCACTCAGCGGCTTATACGTGTTCGCACTCACGGGACCCTGAGTGGACTGATTGACCGCCGCATCTCTCCGTCTCTATAATCAAATCAAGGTGAGACTTAAAGGAGGGTTCTGTGGCGCAGACCAAACCCAAATTCGCGTTTTTTGGTGGCAAGATAGTGCCCTTCGCTGAAGCAACCGTCAGCGTGATGACTCACGCTTTCAACTACGGCACAGGCGTGTTCGGCGGGCTGCGGGCTTACTGGAATGCCGACGAGGAGCAGCTTTTCATTTTCCGCCCGCATGATCACTTCGAGCGTTTCATTCAATCCGCCAGTTTGATGCGTATTCACATTGAACAATCTGCTGAAGAACTGGTGGACATTCTGGCGGAATTGCTGCGTGCCGAGAACTACCACGAAAACTGCTACATTCGCCCGATAGCCTATAAATCCACCGAGATGATCGGCGTTCGGCTTCACGACGTTGAAGACGCAATGACCATGTTCGCTATCCCATTTGGCTCGTACATTCCAAACGAGGACGGTGCGCACGTGTGCTTTTCAGCATGGCGGCGTGTGGACGACAACGCGATTCCGGCGCGTGGCAAAATCGTCGGCGCATACGCCAATTCCGCCCTGATCAAGAGTGACGCCATTCTCTCCGGCTACGATGAAGCGCTCGTACTGAATCAGGAAGGTCACGTCACAGAGGCGAGCGCCGCCAACCTTTTCATCGTTCGCAAAGGCATCGTCATTACACCCCCGCCCCAGTCAGACGTGTTGGAAGGCATTGTGCGTCGCACGCTCATCGAGTTAATGCGAAACGAGTTGAATCTGGAAGTGGTAGAGCGAGAGATTGACCGCACCGAAATTTACATCGCCGATGAGATATTCCTGTGCGGCACAGGGGTACAGGTTGCGGCGGTCACTCGCGTCGAACATCGCCCCGTTGGGACGGCACGCCTTGGAACGATTACCCGCCATATTCGCGATCTTTTCTTTGACGTGGTAAGCGGGCGCGTGGAGAAATACAGAGACTGGCTCACACCTGTTTACATGCCAGAACGAATGCACTCCTGATTGCGCTCATCGCCAATACCTGCCAAACATCCCCCTTTACCCTGTGAGGTTTGACACTAGCCCTGAATCAACGATTCGGGTGACGATAAGGACAAAGGTAAGGAGGAAGTGTCATGTTACACCACGTCATCGTCCCCTTGGATGGCTCCCGTCTGGCAGAAACGGCGCTTGAACACGCCGAACGTCTTGTGGGTCCGAATGATAAGATCACGTTGCTGACCGTCGTGCAATCGCCGGAGATTCCGATCTACGATTTTTATCCCATGCC
>DATGQJ010000262.1:0-2496 GCA_035304265.1 Oceanobacillus sp. | reverse complement strand
CTGATTCGGATTGCGCTGAAAAACGACAAGCTGACAGACGATCTGCGGGTGATAGCCTATCTGTGGCTTGCGGAAATCGAGAACGACGTTCAGAAAAAGCGGGCGCTGTACAGCGAAGCACTCAACATTGACCCCAACAATGAGGAAGCGCGGGCGCGGTTGGCGCGGCTGATGTCGGCGCAGCTTCCGCCTTTAAGTGCCTCGACACCCACGCCAGCACCAGCACCCCCGCCGGTTGCGCCCTATGTCGCGCCAATACAAGCCGCCCCGCAGCCTCCGAGCGTTCCTGCCAGCGGCTTCAACGTCGCCGATCACGTCGCCAATATCATCGGCGGACCCAACGGACCGGGGACGGGTTTATTCGTCTCGGCGGATGGCATACTGGCGACCACACGCTTCATCGTCGGCAACAGCGAACGGCTGACGGTAGAACTCCACATCGGGCGGCAGTTAACGGGTTACGTGGTTCGCGCTTACCCCGAATACGATCTCGCCTTCATCCACATTGACCATCGTCTTGACGGGGTGCTGCCGATCACCCCGCTGCCACGTGTACCGGATGAAAGCACGTTGATCGCCGTGACTTACAGCGGCGAAATGCAGCGCGGCAAGCAGCGCCCCACCAAACGGGCGCTGGCGAATCACTGGATTCCCACGACCTTCACGCGGCTGGCGGATACGGGCGGCGATCCGATTTTCGACGAGCGCAACTATCTGGTCGGCATCATGACGCGCAACACCGGACGGCAGTCTGCCTATCTGTACGGACTGCACATCGCGACCATCCGGCGCTGTCTGGAAACCTTCCTGCTGGAAGCACAGACCGAGAATCGAACCTACTGCCCGTCGTGCGGCGCGGGCAGTCGCGCGGGCGGCGCAGGCTATTTCTACTGCGAGGTATGCGGCAGCACCTTGCCGCAGGCGAATCATCTGACACGTTATCCGATCCCTCAGGCAGATATTTATTATGGTGCGACCAGCGCCCAATGCACGCGCTGCGGAGCGCGAGTAGGACTCTATAAAGGAAGATGCTTGCGCTGTGGTCAGCCGCCGCAAACCGGAACGCTGACGCCGCATTAAGTATTGACCGAGGCTGTCCATGATTTTTGCACAGGAAGACCTTATCAAACTTTTGATGTCCGTCCTCATTGGCGGGCTGATCGGCGCGGAGCGCGAATACCGTGACCGGGCAGCAGGGTTTCGGACGAACATTCTGATTTGCACCGGCGCAACCTTGTTCACCACGTTTTCACTCCGAATGGGGGGACTTGAAGACCCGGTGCGCGTCGCCGCGAATATCGTGACCGGCGTTGGCTTTCTTGGCGCGGGGGTGCTGCTCAGGGATTCGGGACGAGTCATTGGTTTGACGACGGCGGCGACGATCTGGCTTGCGGCGGCGCTGGGAATGGGCATCGGCGCAGGCGAGTACGGCGTCACCGTTGCTGCCACCGTAGCCGTCTTGATCGTGCTGTGGGTTTTTCCGGTCATTGAATCTCGGATTGAACACGCTCGTGAGTCACGCCATTACGTGGTCGTCTTCAAGCTGGATTATGCGAAGTTCAGGGAACTTGAGGAGCAGTTCAGCGAATATGGTTTGCGGGTGCGAAGCCACACGCAGGCAAAACGCGATCAAACCATGATCGCTGGCTGGGATGTGATCGGTTCACCTGCGAACCATGACCGCGTTGTCGAAAAGCTGTTAGCCGATCCAGAGGTTATCGAGTTCCGTTTCTAATCCATATCGCTGCCGAAAGGAAAGATGTTCATGTTCCGAAGCCGCCGAAGTGGTGCCAACCTGCAAACCTATGCCGCAACTGTGGAACAAATCCTGCTCTCGATAGGAATCGATCCGCAGCAGGCGCGTATGAACACGCAGGAAGGCTTTGGCTGGAACTTCCGTCGTGGCTCGGCGGTGATCGAAATCTACATTTCGCAGCAGGACAGCACCGGATATATGCAGGTGCTGTCCCCGATTCTGCATCTGCCCGCCACAGGACTGCTGCCGCTCTACCGCCGCCTGCTGGAACTGAATCTGCAATTGACCAACGCGGCGCTGGGCGTGTATCTGGATGTCGTCTACGTGTTCAGCGAGCGCCCACTGGAAGGCATGGATTCTGTCGAAGCCAATACCATCATCAATCTGGTCGCCACTTACGCCGACGAACTGGACGATAAGCTGATGCAGGAATTCGGTGGGCGGCTGTACGGACGAATATAAAGCAGGCTTGGAAATTCCCCACGCAGGTCTGCTCCTCCCCACAAACGGGTCTTGTAGGGGCGACCCACGGGTCGCCCATGGGAACCAACCTGCGTGTGCGCCCAGAGAACTGACGCGCCGTCCAATTTCCAGATAGGCACTAGAGCGTGTTATGTACTTTGATGTCGAGATTGCCCCTCACCCTGCTTGCGTCGCTTCGCTTCGGCAAGCCGTCCCTCTCCCACGTAAACGGGGAGAGGGACATAGCCCTGGTGATCGCTCCCCTTCCCCCAGCGAAG
>DATGQJ010000261.1:0-2552 GCA_035304265.1 Oceanobacillus sp. | reverse complement strand
CGCGCCGCAGGCTTGCAGACAGGCTTGCATGTGCCCCCGCGCTTCCGCCGCGATAATGCAGCACTGTTCCAGCGGATACTGCTTCGCGCCGATGATTTCCAGATCGACGGGTCCGGTGTAGCTGTGTTCGTGCAAAACCCGAATGTAGCCCAACAGATCGATGTCGCCGCGCCCGTTGGTCTGTTCTTCCGGCTTGCCCGGATTTTGCTGTCGTCCTTTGCAATCGCGGATGTGGATGTGGCGTACCCGCGAGATCACCGCCTGTAACGCCTCTACCGGATTTTCGCCTGCCCGATGAATGTGTGATGGGTCCATGTCGATGCCAAACGCCGGACTGCTGATGGCGGACATGACTTGCAGGGTGGTCGGCGTGTTGTAGATGCTCGCGCCCACGTGCGCCTTCACGCACAGCGTGACGCCGTATCGCTCCGCCATCTTCGCAAGGTTGCCGAGCGAATCAATCGACTGCTGCAAGCTGGCGTCGTCTCCGGTTTTGCCGCCGGGACCGCAGTTGATCACCGGAACGCCCAGTTCGGCGGCGGCTTGCATCGCCTGTTCCATGCGTGCCACGTCCTGACTTGGCTGCTCGATTGCCAGCAGTTCCAAGCCGTAGGTCTGCGACAGTGCCTTAATCTGCGGGACGAGTTCACGCCAGCGATCCAGCACCAGATGTTCGCTCATGCCGTCAATCGCGGAGAGTTCGATTCCGTCGTAACCCGCCATCGCAAGGTAACGGAAGGCGGTTTCCATGTCGTAACCGCCGAAAAGCACCGAATTCGCGCCGAGTATCATTGTCTTATGTCCTTACCACGGAAGGCGAGACCCATCCCAGTTCAAGAATGTGCCGGAATCCGCCAGCGTCAGCTTGTCAATCACGTTGACGACTTCGGGAACTGCTTCCTCCAGCGTCATCCGCGCGTGCGGTCCGCCCATGTCGGTTTGTATCCAGCCGGGGTGCAGCGAAATGACGATCACGCCACTTTCTCGAAAACTTCCCGCCAGACAGCGCGTCATCATGTTCAGCGCGGCTTTGCTTGCCGGATAACTGTAATCACATCCTGCTTCTCGTCGGGTGATTGAACCAGCATCCGATGAAACATTAATCACCCGCGCGTTAGTGCCTCGGCGCAGCAGGTCAGCATACGCCTGCGCGACCATCACCGGCGCAATCGCGTTGACCTGAAAGACTTTCAACATCGCGTTTGCATCGAGCGCACCAAATGAGGCGGAACTCGGTTCTCTCGCGGCAACGCCACCCGGCAATATGCCCGCGTTGTTGATGAGCATTTCGAGTCCGTCAGTTTGAGCGCTGATCCAATCACGGGATTGATCAATCGAGTCTTGATCGGTCACATCCAGCGGGTACAGCTTCAATCGCTCTGGATTCTGCTGTGCGAGTTCGTTCAGCGCATTTGCCTCTGCCGGACGACGGCAGGTCGCGAAGATCAATGTATCGTCATGCTGGAGATAGCGCCGAACCAGTTCTAAACCAATCCCACGATTCGAGCCTGTAATCAGAATTCGTCGCAACTCGCATCCCTTTAATCACGCAGATAGACAATCGTTTCGTTTTCCAGCGACTCAATCGCGGCGGCGAGCACTTTCTGCGCTGCCAGCGCGTCGGCGGCGTGACCGTCAATCGCTTCCGGCGGTACGCCCTCACTGACCTGCCGCAAAAACGTCTCGATGCGCTCTCTGAAGGTGTTCTCAAAATTGTGAAAGCCGCCAAACGCCGGATCGCTGTACACGGTCTTTTCCAGATTTCCGGCGGGGTAGAGCGTCAGTTCGCGCCACATATCTTCCAGCACGAAGCGCCCGCCCGTCCCGGCGACCTCACAGCGTTCCATCGGATGCCCGCGCTCGATGTCGTAGCTTCCGGTGAGATGCCCGACCACGCCGTTCTTGAAGCGGAAGTTGAACTGCGCCGTAGACCAGATCGTCCGCCCCGGCGCTTTGGTGGCGAAACACTGCACCGCTTCGATGTCGCCGCAGAAGTAACGCATCACATCTACTGTGTGCGGGTGCAGCGATTTGATGTGGTAATAAGGCGAGCTTTCCGCCGGATTCATGATCCACATGCTCATGTTGACGAACAGCAGATGCCCCAACCGCCCTTCATCGACCCACTTTTTCGCCAGACGCGCCGCCGGGGTGAAACGGTGATTGAGGTTGATGCCGTAATACAGCCCTTTCGCCCTCGCGCTGGCGACCATTTCTTCGGCTTCTTCGACCTCGTTGGAGATCGGTTTTTCCCCTAACACGTGACAGCCGAATTCGAGCGCCTGCATGGTGGGTTCGTGGTGGTCGCTACCGTTTTCGTAGCCGCTGGTGGTGATGCTGCACAAATCCGGCGAGAGCGCCTTGAGCATGGTTTCGACATCGTAAAAGGCAGGGACGCCCAACTGCCGCGCTGCTGCATCTGCCCGCTGCGGAATCCGGTCACACACGCCGACCAGTTCCGCCAGCGCAGATTGTTTGTAGATCGCGGCATGGCGATTGCCGATAGGTCCCATGCCGATCACGGCAACTCGGAGAGTCATGTCACCTCCGGG
>DATGQJ010000260.1:0-7767 GCA_035304265.1 Oceanobacillus sp. | reverse complement strand
TCGTGCTCGTGCCCGATCATCCCGTCGTGCCGGAACCAGTCATCACGCTGCGCCCCCGCGACGGCATTCAGATGCGATTGATCCGCCGAGGGGACATGCACAAACAGCGAGGGAAGCAGGTGGAAGTCGTCGCATGACTCGATCTTGTACGGTTTGACCGCACTGCTGCCCGTTTAGTCATTCCTTACAGAAGACCTCTTGTACAATCCGCATAAATAGACAGGGTTTCGCACCACGCATTCTGCCGAGTGCTGAGGAATTTCAATCATCAGCACTCTGGCATATGTCACAATCTGACAAAAGGTTGTGCGAAACTTTATAATTTGTTGATGTGCCTATCCCTTCAGGTGAACTGTACACTGCGCACAGTGTCCAGCTACACTTTCAGAGGGATAAGACATGTCCGTGATGCTCCGCAAATTACTCTATCGTCTGATTGCTGGCGGGTGCGGCATTCTGCTGCTGCTTGCCCTCAGCATGTCAGCCGCCGCACAAGATGCCGGTGGTGAAGAACCAGTCGCAGAAGAACCTGCTGTCGAAATGGTGATGGAAGAAATCGATCCAGCCGCTGTTACGGCAACCCTCGCCGACATCGAGACCGTTCAGTACAACCTCGACCAGACGTGGGTACTGCTGGCGGGCTTCCTCGTCTTTTTCATGCAGGCGGGTTTTGCCTTCCTCGAAGGGGGCATGATTCGTCAGAGTGGTGTGGTCAACTCGATGGCGGAGAACTTCTTCGATGCCCTGTTGACCGGTATCTTCTTCTGGGCTATCGGTTTCGGTCTCGCTTATGGTACGTCCAACGGTCTTTTCGGCACGGATACTTTCTTCATCTCCGGCATGGACCCCGATGGTTCTAATCTGGACGGCACGCTGTACGTTAGCTACTTCTACCAGTTCGCCTTTGCTGCCGCAGCAGGAACGATTGTGACGGGCGCGACGGCTGAACGCATGAACTTCTGGGGCAAAATCCTGTACACCGTTCTCATCGCCGCGTTCATCTATCCGATTGTCGTTCACTGGGTATGGAGCGGTACGGAAGGCGCGTTCATTTATAACAGCGGCTACCGTGATTTCGCCGGAAGTTCGGTGGTACACATGGTCGGCGGCATTCTGGCGATGCTTGGCGCAATCTTCATCGGTCCCCGCAAGGATCGCGTCTGGGGGAAACCGCCCAAGGGGCACAACATGGTGCTCGCCACGCTCGGCACGTTCATCCTCTGGTTCGGCTGGTATGGCTTCAACGTCGGCTCTACCCTCGGCGCTGGAGATCCCGGTCTGATGGGGCTGGTCGCGGTCAATACCACGATTGCGGCAGCAGCAGGCGCGGCGGCGGCGATGATCTTCGTCTATGCCCGCAGTGGTAAATGGGATTTGCCCGCCATCCTGAACGGCTGCCTCGCGGGTCTGGTCGGTATCACGGCTGGCTGTGCCTACGTATCCCCCGTCAGTTCGCTAATCATCGGTCTGGTCTCTGGTGTGCTGGTCATTCTGGTGCTCGATCTGTTCGAAAAGCTCAAGATCGACGATGCGGTTGGCGCGTTCGCCGTCCATGGCGCGTGCGGCATCTGGGCTTGCCTCGCTATCGGTCTGTTCGGTCTGCCCGCGCTCACGGGCAACGAAGCGGGCTTGCTGGTTGGCGGCGGCATCAGCACGCTGATCACACAGGCAGTCGGTCTGGGCATCATCATCGGCTACGTGACCGTGGCGGGTGTGATCATGTGGACAATTATCAAGGCGCTCGGCATCCTGCGTGCCCCAGACAAAGCGCTGGAAATCGGCATCGACGTATACGAGCACGGTCAGACCGTTTGGCCCGATATTCTGCCGCTGCCTGATGAAACGATAGTAGAAGGTGGACACCGCGCGACATCCGCAGTCGGTGACTAACCATCCTCATTGTCCCAAGACAGGCTGGGCGAACCCGAAGGTTCGCCCTTCTTGTTTCCATCCATATCGAACAAAACCAGTATAATTTGTGGATACCTGTCTCGGAGTAAGTAATGACTGAGCATATCCACTGGACGGAACGCGCATCGGACTCGCCTTTTGTTGAGCGAGTCTGGCACAGCCACAGTGACAGCGGTGGCGCATTTATTTCCACCGCCGAAAGTCACTGGGAAATGGTCGTCACCACCTATCAGGGTTGCACCACCGTGACGCTGCGTGGTCCCGAAACCAGAGCCACGCCCGCATATTGTCCCCCCGGCGCGGAATCGTGTGGCATTGTGTTCAAGTCGGGCGCGTTTATGCCGAAATTTCCGGTCAGCATGGTCATGGATCGCCACGACTTGAATCTTCCGCTCGCCTCCGGCAACTCCTTCTGGCTCAATAGTTCGTCGTGGCAGTTCCCGGATTTTGAAAACGCCGACACCTTTGTTGATCGGCTGGTGCGTGAAGACCTGCTCATCTATGACCCATTGGTGGATGTCGCCTTGCGGGAGCAGCCACCCGCGTTGTCTCGCCGGACGATTCAGCGCCGCTTTTTACAGGCAACCGGCTTGACCTATAACACGATCTATCAAATCCAGCGTGCGCAGTACGCAACCAAGCTGTTGAAACAGGGCACACCTATTCTCGATGTCGTTGAGACAGCGGGGTATTCCGATCAATCCCACATGACTCGTGCGCTCAAACAACTGATAGGACTGACGCCCGCCCGGATCATCAATGCGGATACGCGGATGTCGTTTTTATTCAAGACGCACACCTTCTGATCGTTTATCCTGTCAGCAGATGAAACGACAGAAGGAGACTTCAACATGAGAAAACTCAATGCGGCATTGTTCATCACGCTGGATGGCGTATTCGAAGCGCCGGGTGGAGAGACCACCATCCCTGAAGATCGGCGTTCATGGTCAATGCCGTTTACCGATGATGAGGTGGAGCAGGTGATCGGCGCGGCAATGGCGGAGAGCGACGCCATGTTGTTGGGACGTAACACCTATGAGGCGTTTGCGGCATTCTGGCCCACAGTGCCCGAAGATGATCCTTTCGGCAACGTCATGAACAACCGCACCAAGTACGTCGTCTCGACCACGCTGGAGAAGGCGGATTGGAAAAACTCGCACCTCATCCGAGACATTGGGGAACTCGCCAAGCTGAAGCAGCAGCCCGGCAAAGCCATCAGCACCGTCGGCAGTGGAACCCTCGTGCGTTCGCTGTTGGAGGCTGATCTGGTTGACGAACTTCAATTGATGCTTTGCCCGGTGGTGCTGGGCGTGGGCAAGCGTCTCTTTGACGGCGCGGATTTCATGAAGACGATGAAGGTGCTGGAAACCAGATCATTCAATTCCGGCATGATCTATCTGCGCCTACAGCCCCAGAAACAGGCATAGTATCAGGATAGGGCGCTGGAGTTCGCGGTTTCAGTACATGCAATTCTCTAAATAAAGATGGATATCGTAGGGACACGACACTGTCGTGTCCGCTGTCCGATTGACTGAAACCGTGTACAATTGTTTCAAAGATGAGCCGAAGATTGGCTGTACTGGTAAGCTGCCCTGTAAAGGGCTAGGCTCTGCCACCCCTTGCGGGTGGTTTTTATTTCGATACCTCAATGGCATCTCGGACAAATCCTACAAAAGACTGTATATCCTATGCTGTTTATCCACAAACAAAAAAGGACGCAGCCTGCTGCTGCGCCCCTGTGAAACCGTGATAAGTGATAATTCAGTCGCCAATCTGCGTTTCGGGAAGCCGGGATATGCTAATCAGCCGATCCTCTTCTGCGACGTAGGGTTTTACTTCCGCTTCGGTTTCGTCTTCGTTGTGCGGTTGCAGGTTACGAAGCATTGTGCCGACAATCAGGGCAAGTACCACATAGCCGATCACGCCAATCACCGCGTTGAGCTGCATCCCCGGTATGAACGCTGCCTGCGCCACGTCGAGCACCGTCGCGCCAAGCTCACCGGGGAGTTCGGCGGCGGTTGCGACCGCACCACCAAGCGTTTCCTGAATGGCGTGTGCCGCTTCCGGCGAAATCCCGTCGGGCAAGGCAGCCGCGACCTGCGTGCGGTAGATGGCGATTCCCAGACTACCGAGCACTGCCAGCCCCGTCGCGCCACCCAACTCCGCGCCGGTTTCCGCAATCGCCGATGCTGCCCCCGCTCGTTCAGGCGGCGCAGCCGTCACGATCAGGTCAACTGTCAGGGAGAAGGTGAAGCCGGAGCCAATCGACATGAGCGTGTTGGCGATCACGATCAACGCCAGCGAATCCCGCCCGACCTGCGTGAGCATGGCAAAGCCGAGTGCCGCCAGCAGCAGCCCGCCCGCGACCACGTATGCCGGACGCACGCGGCGCACGACTCGCGGCGCGAGATTGGAGCCGATCACGAACGCCAGCGAACCGGGCGCAGACCAGATACCCGCCTCTAACGGCGACAAGCCAAGCACCAGTTGCAGATATTGCGCGATGAACAGGAAGGTTCCAAACCCAAGGAAGATGCCGAGCGTATAGGTCGCCAACGAAGCACTGAACTCCGGCACACGGAACAGCCGCAAGTCGATCAGCGGATCGGCAAGCGTGCGCTGGCGATGCACGAAGGCAAATCCGACAACCAGCCCCGCGAGAATGGTCACTGCGGAGATCGGACCAAAGCCACCTTCGGCAATCAGCTTGAGACCGTAGATCACCAGCAGCACCGATGCCAGCGACATCCCCGCGCTCAACAGGTCGAATTTGCCGGGGTTAGGGTCTTTGTACTCCGGCAGCAGCAGCGGACCCGCAATCAACAGCAGCGCCATAACAGGCACGCCCATCAAGAAGACCGATCCCCACGCGAAGTTCTCCAGCAGCAGCCCGCCCACCAGCGGACCCAACGCGCTGCCTACCGAGAAGCCGGACACCCAGATACCGATAGCGACGGTGCGCTGCTTCGGATCAAGGAACATGTTGCGAATCAGCGACATGGTCGAGGGCATCAGGGTCGCGCCTGCGATACCGAGCAGCGCACGTGCCGCGATCAGCATTCCGGCGCTGGTCGAGAAAGCGGCAAGCACCGAGGCGAGTCCGAACGCGGTTGCGCCGATCAACAGCAGCTTACGGCGTCCGATCCGGTCTCCCAGCGTCCCCATCGTGATCAGCGATCCGGCGATCATGAAGCCGTAGATGTCGGTGATCCACAAAAGCTGTGAACTGGTCGGCTGGAGTTCGGCGGTGAGCGCAGGCACGGCGAGATGCAGCACGGTCAAGTCCATCGCAATCAGCAGCGTGGGCAGCATCAAGACCGCAAGCCCGATCCATTCACGTCTTCCGGCTCGGATAACGTCATTCATGCACAATCCTTTCGGATGAGAATCGAATCAGAAACGCTCCGCATCGAGTGCGGAAGCAGTGTCTTATACCGTTGGCTTAAACGTTGAGAGTGGTAATGTGAAGCGTCCCCTTCCCACTTCACATGATAGAACAGGTGTTCCCATATGTCAACATGGTATTGGATCGCAATGGACTCGTGATATATCCCTCCATGTTTTGGACGACTCTATAACAGTAACACCGGTGTTTTTAGGGAACATACTGGAAATATGGACAGTTTTGAGGGACGTAAGGATGGGCAATTCAAATGCGTCTGTGGGCATTTTTGATGTGAAGGGCGCACGCACGAGTGCGCCCTTCGCACGTGATCATCCTTCAAATGTCGAGCGTACCTGCGGCAGAGTCATCACGTCGCCGTCCAACTGAATCACTTCCATTGCCAGCCATGCCAGCGAGCCGTCGGGACGAAGCACTTGCACCCACGTTCCCGCTCCATTGCGCCCGATTGCCGGGAAGCTGTCGTTGCCGTTGGCGCGGGTGATGACGTTGTAGCCTGTCGCGGGTCCGGTGCGCATGTTCGCGCCGTCGGGGATGATGACGGTGGCGGTGAGCGGGTTTTGCAGCAGGAACGCCAGTTGGTAGCCGTTGCGCCAGCGCGGGACAAGCTGCACGAAGGTGTTGCCCAGCTTGAACGGCAGCGTATTGCCTTCCATGTCGTAGTAAGTCAGCGGATCGCTGATGTTTTCGCGCCGCCACTGCCCCTCGAACATCTGCCCGTCGCGGAGCAGCACCGCTCGTCCCGTACCGCTCAACTCGACGGTGAAGGCGAAGTTTGCCGCGCCCCAGTAGCCGTCGTAGACGATAGGCTGTTCGATGTGATTCGCCTCGACGATCAGCACGTTGGCGGCGCTGATCTGGGTTTCGGTCATGGCGTCGAAATGCGGTTCGCCGTCCTGACTGCGCAGCCATCGTCCACTGCGGCGGTCATACTGCCATTCCACGTTGGTCTGGCTGTAGTAGATACGCGCTCCGGTGAGGGGAAGTCCGCCGCTTGGGGGGCGCAGGCTGAACGCCATGCCATAAACCGGATCGGGGGTAACGTCGCGGCGGCGAGCGACGGCATCTTCGCGCAGGGCGGCGGTATCGGCGAACAGCGTGTGCTCATAGGCGACGCCGGGTTCCTGAATGCGGCACAGCGGCGGGCAGCCGCCACCATACAACGAACGCGAACTGATCACCGGATCGGCGCGGATGCGTTCCAGTGTGCCGACGGAACTGCCGGAATGCGCGTACAGGGCGTTGTAGATACGCACCAGATCGAAATCGCCTAGGCGGGCGCTGCGCACGGGACCGACACGCGCAAAGTCTTCGCTGAGGTAGATGGCGGCGAAGCGGGTGACGCCGCCTTCGACCACCAGTTCCCACACCATGTCGGCGGCGTTGAGTCCCCACTGGGGGCGCACGACGGGCGGATAGTTGCTGATTTTGACGATCAGCGGGCGGCGGTTGAGGTTTTCCGGGTTTTCGACGGGAAGCCCGGTGAAGGGATTGACCCCTTCGGGATAGACGTAGGGTCCCAGCATCGAGCCTTGGGCAGAGGCGAAGCCGGGAACCAGTAACAACACTGCGATCAAAATGCCGATCAAACGTGACATCGTGAATCCTTCTACCAAGAAGTCGCAATGTTATTTAGGGTAGCACGATTGCGTGACGATTGCGTGACGATTGCCCTACGTTGTAGACCTGTTAGCAGGTGAGAACAGGTAAAGGTTGGAAAAGGGTTGGTGAAATTCGAACCAAGTTCAAACGATTATCTGCGGAAAATCATGTTACAATATAGAACTTTTGTTCTTAAACCTTGTGAACAGGCTGTCATACAAACGGCGTTTCCCTGTGCCCCTGCGAAAACGGGTATAATCCTTACATATTCGAGTCATAAGCATTCACTTCACCCCAACCGAGTCGAGCGGGACAACGCAGGGGTGAGGTACGACGAGGACATGAGATGATCACGCCGAAGG
The DNA here is from genome assembly GCA_035304265.1 of Oceanobacillus sp. GTDB lineage: Bacteria > Chloroflexota > Anaerolineae > Aggregatilineales > Phototrophicaceae > Flexifilum. Next base: position 489 of record DATGQJ010000260.1, on the reverse strand, counting down.
ACTTTGTGGATCGTTGGAGCAAAAGCGAACTGCGCGAGCAGCAAGCCGCCCAGAGCCACTTCAACGAGCTTTGCCAGTTGGTCGGTCATAAAACCCCCACACAAATCGACCCTGAAGGTACATTTTTCACCTTCGAGGAAAATGTCTTCAAAGCCACTGGCGGCAAGGGACGCGCCGACGTGTGGTACAAAGGGCATTTCGCGTGGGAGTACAAGGGCAAACACAAAGACCTCGACGCCGCTTATGCCCAACTGCTCGCCTACAAGGGCGATCTCGACAATCCGCCGCTGCTGGTGGTCTGTGATTTTCTGGAATACCGGATTTACCCGCAGTGGACGAACACCAGCGGTATTCCATTCGTGTTCCACAACGAAGACCTGCTGCACGAAGACACCCTGCGTTATATTCGCTGGCTGCTGGAAGACCCCAACCGCTTCCTCGAACTGCGCCAGAACGAACTGGAACGACGCGAACAAATCACGCTGGATC
>DATGQJ010000259.1:0-4500 GCA_035304265.1 Oceanobacillus sp. | reverse complement strand
ATAACCTTCTCGCAGCCGTACCGGGTCCGCCAGCACGCCCGGAAGCTCGAAAAAGATGTGCGTGATCACGCCAGTCCCTGCACGTTGACGATGTAGTTGGCAGGTACACCGCCAAGTTCCGGCAGCAGGATGCTGAAAGGCGTGCTCTCGCCCGGCGCAAGTGTCCCCGGTGACAGGTCGGCAAAAGCCGCGCCGATCACCTGCTGTCCACTGTTGAAGACCGTCACCGTCGCCCGTAGCTGCCTCGCCATGCGCTCACCAATGTTGGTCACTTCACCGGAAATGACCAGCCGGTTGAGTTCATCGAACGAGGATTCATCCGTCCACGTGAGTTCATCCGCGCCGATCAACATCCCTTCTTCGAGGATTTCGACTTTCGCGCCGTCGCCCTCTTCACTGCCGACGTGCAGCACAAAATTGGTCGCAATCGAGGGCTGCCCCTGCCCGAAGCGCAGGCTGAACGGCGCGAACCCACCGGGCGGGATGCCGTGTCCCATCACCGTGTCCACCGCGCCCGCCGCTGTCAACCCATCGGGCGTCAGCAGTCCCGCGCCGACGGGCACGTTTGCCACCGTCACCGTCCCATAATTGGCAACTTCGCCAGTGATGAAGAACACCCCGCCCTCTGTGAGCCACGTGGACGAATGAAGGATGCTCAGGCTGTTCGGCTTGGCATAGGCGAGCGTGGTGAACTCGGACGGTTGCAGCAAATCCGTCGGCTGAATGGTGAACGAGTTGACGATTTGCTCCAGCCCGTCCATATCGCCGTCTGCCGGAACAACGACTTCGATCACGCCGATTAGCCCGCCTTCGTGTTCGATGAAGGTATTGATTTGCTCGGTAGTGCCGCCTTCGATAGTGCGCAATCCGGTCAAGCGCCAGCTTCCGTCGCCCATCGCTTCGCGGCTCTGCTCAGTATAGGATTCAATATCGGAGCGAACCTGTGTCTGGTAGAGGTTGATCAGATTACCAAACTCCGCCGAATCGATCTCATGTCCCAGATTCATCACCGCAAACAGCAGTGATGGTTCCTCGTCATCGGGGGCTGAAAATGCCGCCGATGCCAGTGTGGTCGTATTCTGCTCATACAGCGCCCACGAACGCGGCAGCACCACGCTAAAAGTCCCGCTTGGATGCGTGTAACGAATCGGCGACAAATCAGGCGGCGGCGGGGTAGGCGCGAAAACCACCGCGCCGCTTTCACAAGCCGCGAGCAAAAAGGCGGAGAAGAGGATGAGTAGATAGCGTTTCAAACCGACGATTCCTATCTCTGTGGTGCAGAATCCCACTCAACCCGCGATGCAAATGCTTCTACCTGTTCCGCATAGTGCAGGGGATTTCTTGGGTAATCTTAACCCGTTTTTCCTCTGGTGTGTACGCGGCTGGAATATAGGTCGCGTTCACGGGTGGATGGCGGCGCTCTACGGCGGCATTCAGGCTGCGTACCCATGCTGCGAACGATTTGCTTTGGGCGGCGACCTGTTGGGTGAATGCGGCGAAGGATACCGTGATCGGCGGGCAGAAGTCCGCACGTCTGCTGCGGACGTTTACCTCCGGCTCGAACATGGTCAGGTTATCCTCATCACGCAGCAGCAACAGCGTGCCCTGTTCATAAGGCGAAACGTGCGCCTCGGTTTCACCGTTCAGCAGCTTTTCAAGCGCCATCAACCACGTCATCGTAAACTGAAACTCGTCAATTGCGTTTTCGTTCCAGCGTTTTCCGTCGAAGTCGATTAGAAATCCGCCCTGAAAATCGCAGCAGGTCAACCGTTCTCGCCCAAGCCAGTCCTCGATGAGCAGGTCATTGTATGCCGCTGCATGTTCAATCGGCAGCCAGCTAAATTCGCCGTCGCACGTCACTTCAGCAAATCCGCACCAATCATGCGGAACCCACAGCGCAAATTGCACTTTGATGCTGTGAGTCATGTCGCTTATCGTCTCCCCGATTATTTTATCGAGTTTTGAGAGAGTGTCCCTTATTTGAGGGACATACTCAGTGTTTTTACAGGTCTTTTACAGGGCTTGAGCGAAATAATAGCCGACCTATAACATTTCAAACAAATACCTAACATTTTATAGTACAACAGTCCCATATGTTGCAATAATCAAACCAACATATGCTGTAAGTGACAAAAGTTGTCACAGTAGTGCGATAAAAATATTACAAGGATGCCTGCCCATGTACGCTGATAATGAGTTGTTTTTTCCCCATCACGTTATTCCAGTCCTTAGAAAATTGCGCGGCGCTCAATGGCAGGCGCTGGTCGAGCGTGTCCTGACACTTCCAGAGTACCACGAAGAAACCCTTGCGTTCATGCTGATGATGATCCGGTTGAATGGCTGCGTTCCCTGCGAAACCGACAGCTACCGCGCCATGCGAGGCTGTGCCGCTTGCGCCATTCAAACGCTGCGTCGTCACAAGGGCAACGACGACGATCTACTCAATGCCTTCGAGCAGGCACTCGCCGAGGTGCGCAAGTTCGCGGCAACCCACCCGAACATGGGCATCCTCATCGACGAGCCGCTCATGCACCGCTCCACTGCATGAGCCGGTAATTCCCTTCTCCATCGCCGCAGCCTTCATCGCAACATAAAGTCCTATTGCATATCATTCGCGGTTATTTGTACACTACTAGGTGAGGGCTGGGGGCAGTCCCTCCGGCAAGTCATGAGGGGGAATCAAGTGAATCGTATTCAACCAAATTGGAATAGTCTCGCTGATATTAACTTCCTCGTACATCGCCGGTTCGTGGAACACCTGAATGCTGCCATCGGCGCGGTCAACATTATCGATACGCCGGAAGCTGGTGGCAAACCCGTCGAGTTCTGGAAGAAACGCGCCATCCGCCATATTATGCAGGCGCAGAACCTTTACGAAGCGTGGAGTATGCTGGCACGGCATAAATCGGGACATACCACCGTATATACGAGTCAGTTCCGTGCCGGAGACTTGCTCGAATGGCTGGCGGCGGAAACCTCACAAAACTATGTCCCGCAGCCTGACCATGATCGCATTCTGGAAGGCAATCGCGAGACTCTGCAAGAAGCGCTGCTGTTGATTTATTCGGCGGCGCATACCATGGGTCCCAACGTACAGTTGCTTGCGGAGAGCAGCACCAAGGGGTTCTGGTTCCGCGTTCGCTATCAGGATACGCGGCGGCAGCCAAGAAACCTCGAAGAGTTATTCGAGAAGCTTGACGATGACTGGCGCACTGGCAATGCCGCCTACGAGCTTGCCAGAGCGCAGGATTTTCTGGAACTGAACCGCTATTCACTCCATTTCGTGCGCTTGAAGGATGCCTGTGAACTGGGCTTCTTTGTCGCTGCTGCTGGCATGGCACACTCGTCATCCGCCGATGCGATACGCGAGACCGAGGAAACGATTGCTACCCGTCCCATCGAAGACGAGACGCAGCCGGATGGGGACAACATTCGCAGCCATTTCAGCCGTCGCGGACAGGGGGCTGCAAGCCGTCGCTGGCGTTCCGAGGGGTGATGATAGCTTGATGAAATGAAAGGGGCGGTGTGAGTAATCACGCCGCCCCTATTGATTCCGGATGAACATTGGCAACGTCAAACCGTTTCCAGACAGGCGTTGATCGCCTCGATCAAGTCGGTGTGGGTGAACGGTTTGGTCAGGTAGAGGTTCGCGCCCTCGGCAAGGCTGGTTTCGCGCGTGGTGGGATCGGTGACGGCGCTCAGAAAGATGAAGGGCAGCTTCGCCGTTGCCGGGTTTGCACGGATGGCACGCAGCACTTGATGCCCATCGAGTTCAGGCATCATCATGTCGCAAAGCACCAGATCAGGCTGCACTTCAGGGAGCAAGCGCAACCCTTCTGTACCCGTCGTCGCGCCGAAAGCTTCAAATCCTGCATAGGTCAGCAGTTCAACCACGTCACTTAACAGTAGAGGTTCGTCTTCGATTATGAGCAACCGCGCCATACATCCCATCCGTTCCCTGAGTTCTGCTTTCATCCTATCATTATCTGTTGGGAGTAAAAGTGAGGTTTCGTAAAAGATTTATGAAGACTTGTATAATGTAATAGCAATTTCGTGACAATGCTCAATGCTGTATTAATTGAGATCGGCAAATATCAGAAACAACAGCGCGGATGAGTCTCCATCCGCGCTGCTGTTTCATTGCTGGCTTCTTGCCTTGGATTATCGCGCACCAGTCACCCGGCTCGCTCATGTTATGGGGTTCGAGCCGGGGCTTTTGGCGTGCGATTGGCGCTTACCCGCCGCAGTCGCCGTTGGGAGTCACGAGGTCAGCGCTGATCCAGAGTTCCATGCCGTTTACAACTACCTGATACCCACCGTCAACGTAAGCCGTGGCTGTCAGTTCCACTAATGTCCCCCGCGGCGTGCCGGGAAGCGTGACGTATTGGGTCGTCACCGTGCAGTCGGTGAGCGTCTGGCTCTGTGGCTCGGCAGGTGGGGGCGGTGGTGCGGGCTGCACCGAGTTGTCGCGTACCAATACCAGCGTGCCGGGTTCAAACA
>DATGQJ010000258.1:0-3357 GCA_035304265.1 Oceanobacillus sp. | reverse complement strand
CTTGGCTTCGGTCCATCACATTTGCTCCCTGACTAAAATGGCAGGTCAAGAACGATCCTTCCGCACGACAGCGATCATTCTGAAACGCCGTGATTTCGGCGAGGCAGATCGAATGCTGACGATTCTCACGCCTCGACACGGAAAGGTAGACGTGCTCGCCAAAGGAGCGCGGAAGCTCACCAGCCCCAAAACCGGACACGTCGAATTGTTCACACGCGCGGATATGCTGATACACACTGGACGCGATTTCGGCTTGGTCGCGCAGGCGGAGATGACCGCGCCGCACGTGCCGCTGCGGGAAGACCTGACGCGCGGCGCTTACGCCGCATACATAGCGGAATTACTGGATCGGTTCACCAGTGACACCGCCGAAGATGACACTTCCCTGCTCTATGCGCTCGCTGACGAAACACTGGCACGGATCAGCGAAGACAGCGATCCGCGCCTTGCGGTTCGATACTTTGAGGTTCGCCTGCTCGATCTCGTCGGTTTTCGTCCTGAATTGAACCTGTGCATCATTGGAAGGGAGCAAATTCAGCCCACCGATCAATTCTTCAGTTACGCGCAGGGGGGCGTGATTTGCCCACAGCACGCCGGACGCAGCCAATCGTCCGTGCCAATTCCCATGATGACCCTCAAGCTGCTGCGGCACATGCAGCGCAGCCCCTATCATCACGTCAAATCACTGGACATCCCACCTGCATTACATGACGACGCAGAGCGTATTTTGCTGGGCTATATTACATTTTTGTTGGAACGTCGCCTGCAAAGCGTCGATTTCATCCGGCGTGTGCGCCGCGTAGAGTGATTTTTCAATGCATCGTGCTAAAATAGACCCCTGTTGTGGAGGGGAAGCGTGACCATATCGCTCGATAGGATCGTATATGGCAGCCCACGTGTGCCTGAAGACAACACTGATGGGTTGATGGCACTGTCCGAAAACTTATCCACACAGGACGGCATCCTGTGGCGCAGTTTGACATCGCTTCAACCGATGGAAGGCGACACCCCTGCGGCTACCCGCGCGTTTGGGTTATTTCCGGGACCCGGAGAACGCTTTGTCTTTGCGTGTACCTACATTCAGGATAGAGAATCCCGGCAACCCATCTACGAATTTTTGCTGCTGGGACGCGAACTGCTGGTCACGCTGGCGGGCAATTTACAACCCCTCGTCGCCGTATTCCGCGAACCAGCCTTGCCAGATAACCCCCTGACTTCGCCAATTGAGCCTGCCCAAATCCCTAATCCTATCTCATGGACGGCGGAAGAACGCCGTGCCAGTCTCGACTCCTTGATCGAGAACGATCCAGCGCAAATGCAACGCGCGTTATCCTTGCTGAGTGCGGCGCTGCACGAGCAAGGGCTGCTGATTTATGGGTATCCGCCGGATGCCGAAGCGCGTGTGCGGCTGGTACAGGGATTAATGGCGCTGCTCCCCGCATCGCTGCGACCCGATCTTACTTTTTCGACCAATCGGCATGAAAATATAGCCACTCATGCGCGGGTCGTCTTTGCAGAGCGCAGCGTAACCAGTGGGCGCTGGACAGCCGATTGGGAGGCGCAAACTTTCCCACCGCAAGAGGCACAGACTCCATACGTCCAGCACTTGCAGACGCTCTGGACAGGCGATGTAGATACGCTGTTGGAACAGATTGACCAGATGGACGCCATTGCCAATTACATTCCTGCCGACAAGAGTTTACAAACGACACTTACCGCAATCGCTGAACGCCACGCGCTCAACAACCGTGTGATAGCGGGCGAAGAAGTCTCTATTGATGCGATCAAAGCAGCATTGAAGGACGCGCCGCCACAGGGCGAATTGAAGCAAATCTATGCTTCTTACCTGCTGCGTCACGCCCTGGAAACTCGCGACACCGATGCTGCGGTCATCATTACTCGCCTGATGGACGACGATCCATCGCTGGATGAGGCGCTTTACGAGCAGTTGAATGCGGCGCTGGAAACACAACCGGACGCGGTGTACGCTTTCATTCGCGCTCGCTTGAGTGTTGCGCTCGACGAAAAGTGGCTTGCGCGTTTGAAGGCGGCGGCGCTGGCATCGCTGCATATCGCCATTACCGACGGTGACAGCGAAACCGCCGTGAACTGGCTCCGTCTGGTGGCACGTGAGCCAGCAGCCTACCAACTGTCCGACGTGGTACATAACAGCATTCTCGCGGCGCAGGAACGCGCACGCACCGATCCTGAGCTTGCGCGTGGGTTGATGGTGCTTGCCATTCGCCGTGACCCCGAAGCCGCAGAAAAGCTAATGGCAGACGATGCGCTGATGTCGGTTTTGCCAAACAATCTTGGGCGCTCACTGCGGGAATTGGACGGTGACCCACTGGCGCTGCTGCAAGCGCACGGCATCGAAACGCTGCTGGCGGCGCTGGCACGAGCCGCACGAGTGCAGAACCCCACGATGTTCACGCCTGTGGCGTTAGAACAGTTATGGGCGGTTTACGGAGGAACCCAAACCCTCAACGCCGGAAGCAGACAAGCCGCAGAACACATCATCAATAGCTGGATAAGCGATGGCGCGGGATGGCTCAATCCCGATGCGCTGGAAACGCTGCTCACGCTGACGCTGCGTGACCACCGTGACGACTTGTTCCACCAACTCACTCGCCCTCTCGCTCAACGGGAAGATTTCGTCTCCTTGCTGGCAGGTGCGCTCCACCGCAGCGGACGCACAAATGACATGCTGGCGCTGATCGCCCAGATTCTTGCGGTGGGCGATTTATCGCAGCAAGGGGTGGTAGACCTGTATATCGCCCTGCTCGATCACGCGGACTGGGATCGCAGCACCCTGCCGATGATGGCGCAGCTTGCACGGGCGGTTCAGCAATCGCCATCCATCACCGTGCCGGATGACGTGCTGTGGCAATTGCTCACGGTGGCAGCCGAGACCAAGGATGAATTAATCGCGCGAGTCGTCTCCCGCCGCATCACCGCCGAACTGGAAAACGTGGAAGACGATGCGGTGCTTGCCGAAGACCTGCGCCAACTGGTCGAGCAGATTCAGTGGAACAGCCACGTGCGCGGACAGTTGATGACGTGGTGGCGCGGCTTCGCACGAGCACAGTCCTTATCGCGCCTGCAAAAACTGGACAAAGCATTGGATGGTAATCGGGCGCTGGAAGAACTTCGTACTGTCGTACAAAGTCTGACCGCTTTCCGTAAGATGCTGGGCAAACGGGGATTGAGCCGCTTTGCCGAAGACATCAGCGTGGCTTTCTCGGTTTTGCAGGCACTGGCGGAGTCTTACGATCCTACGCCCAAGCGAACGATTGGCTTCGAGCCAGCGACCATCCGCGCGGAACTCGACGCGCGAATGGAAGAACTCTCTCCGCA
>DATGQJ010000257.1:0-3265 GCA_035304265.1 Oceanobacillus sp. | reverse complement strand
GTCGTTAATGCGATTGCCAGCCATCACCACGAAGTCGAGCAAGAGTGCGTGGAAGCCTACATCATCGAAGCCGCCGACGCCATTTCCGGCGCACGCCCCGGTGCCAGACGAGAAAGTCTGGAATCCTACGTCCGGCGGGTGCGCACGCTTGAAGAAATCGCCACCAGTTTCGAGGGCGTGGAACAGAGCTACGCATTGCAAGCGGGACGCGAAGTTCGCATTATCGTGCGCCCGGATGTGATTGACGATCTGGCTGCGCTGCGTCTCTCGCGCGACATTGCCAAGAAGATCGAGGAAACGATGCAATATCCCGGTCAAATCAAGGTGCAAGTCATCCGCGAGACCCGCGCGGTGGAATACGCACGATAAAGCGGGGCGAAACTAAAAAAACGACGGGGCGAATCAATGTGATTCGCCCCGTTTATTTACTCGATAGCACACGCCGATTTACGAATCGGGTGTTGCCTCGGCAGTAACCATCGGTTCAGGCGTGGCGTCGGGGTCACTGAGCAGCGCACCCGTGTTCGGGTCAACGCCAGTCTCAATCGAACCATCCGCCAGTCCAGCGAGGATTTCTTCCATACGCTCGATCACTTCGTCGGGCACATCCGCATCGTGCGGGGGCGCGAAAGTGATACCGCCGTTTTCCGCGGTGAGGACGAAAACGCTACCGTCCGGCAGTGGCTCGCCTTCCGCCAGCAGCGCCAGCATCTCATACACGCCGATGTCCACGCGCTTCACCGCGCTGGTGATGAGGTTCTCCGCGCCGGGGGTTTCGCCTTCGCCAAAGGTGGTGAAGTATTCATCCTGATCGACGCCGATCACCATCACGCCATTCGCCGCCGCATACGCAATACCGCCAGAGCCGGTTGGACCACCTGCGCCGAAGATCACGTCTGCGCCCTCGCCGATGAACTGTTCAGCCGCTGCCGCGCCGCGATCCGGTGCAAGGAAGTCGTCGATGTAAACGCCGAGCACCTGAACGTCGGTGCCATCCTGCTCGTTGATGTAAGCAACACCTTGCTCGTAGCCACGACGGAACTTGACGACGGGCGGAACGCTTTGACCAGCAACGATTCCAACGACTCCGCTTTCGGTCATCATCGCTGCCATTGTTCCGGCGAGGAACCCGCCCTGATCTTCACGGAACAGGATGCCGACGAGATTTGGCAGGGGATCGGCGAAAAACTGGTCAACGCCGATGAAGTAAACGTCGGGATTCGCTTCGGCGGCGGCATAGGTCGCATCACCGATCAGGAAGCCAACGGTGACAACCGCATCGAAACCTTCGTCAAGGCAGGTCTGAATATTGCGTGCGTAATCAGCCTGATTCTGCGTTTCGATGAAGTCATAATCCAGATCATAGTCCTCTGCTGCGGACGCAGCGCCCTCGTGCGCGAACTGGTTGAACGTACCGTCATTCACGCGACCAAGGTCGGTCACAAGACAGACCGATTCAATCAGCGGTTCCTGCGCCGAGATCGCCGCAAAAGGCGCGATCAGCATCAACAAACAGCCAACCAACATTAATTTTCGAGAAAGATTCATACAGCAATTCCTCCGAATGAGAAGCCATTCACGCGACTGAGCAAGAGATTATCCTAAGTTATGAAATTTGCAAAACATCCAATGCCAAACTTCGCCTTAGCTATTTGTAGAAAACCACCAAAATCAGCGGGTAGTTAGCCGGGCGCACACGTAGGGGCGCCCCTACGAAATTCGTTTGTGGGTAGGGGCAGACCTGCGTGTCTGCCCCGGCGCGTATCGGAGATTTTTCTTCCGTAGGAATTTTCAGACACGCTCTAGTTAGGGAGCGTGAAGCGTAGATTGTATTGATACAGCCCGTCTCCGAGCGAACGGGAATGAAGCCCGATTCCACTCTGAATGTCGCCGACTTGTCCACCCGACATAGGCAGGAAGGTGTTGTAGAACGCAGGAATGTCTACGTAAAGCTGGGGCGGTGTGTCGCCGTCGAAGACCTGCCAGCGCGGTTGCTCGATCAGTCGGTTATCCCCACGTCGCGCGTTCAATGCGGCACGCGCCGATTCCCCGGTTGCGACGATGAGGAGATCATCGTCCACGACGCCGATCCGAAGCAGTGGATCAGTTGAATCAGGAACCACCAATGTGGTGAACGTGTAGTCGTCGAGCCGTTCAATTTGAAGGTTGTCCTCTCCGACAAACAATTCCAGCAGGTCGGAGAGGCTCTCCAACATCGCTTCACCGTCGTTCACCTGCGCAACCAACAGAACATCGAAGGGCGTGTTGAAAACAGGCAGGGGATCATTGGGGCGAGGGAGCAGCGCGAACGAATAGCTGCCGTCAAAATGGTCAAGCACGTCGTCAAACAGGCTGATACCATTCACTTCTTCGACGGCGGCGGCGAAGCTGTTGATCGCGCTTTCCAGAGACTCACCTGTCGGAGATGGCAGCGTACTCAATGCGCCCGTCGTGGGCGTCACCGGAAAACCGCCGAGGATACGCCCCGCAAAGTTCACCGTCGGCAGTGCCGTCATCGTCGCATATGCCGTGTTTTGCGCGTCCGCGCCGCTGTGTACCGCCAGTGCGCTGCGCGGAATGTATTCCAACACGGTAGGATCGAAGGCGCTGTTGGTCTCGACTATTCCCGATTCTGAAGTGTGGAGCACGACATTGGCGCTCACGCTTCGAGGACCTATATTGACGAATTGCAGGCTCACCCCTACGGCGTCGATCTCGCCGTTCAGAAGCGCCGAAGTCACGGTTTCAACGCGGCTCAGTTCTTCAAACGCCTCCCCCATCGCAGAGAGGAGCGATACGCCGTCATTGCTTGCGCCTAACAGATAGGCAAGACTCGCCTCTGCCGCATCTCCCCTGAGATACGAGACCAGCGGCGCGTCTTCGTCTAATTCCTCACGCATCGCCTGAAAGATGGGATCGCTGGTGATGGCTGGCGTCTCTCCCGCCTCGGTGTCAAGCGCCGCTCGAACAATATCGTCTTCCCCTATCAGCACCGCCAGCGGGGTAAAGACGAACGAAATCTGATCGCCCTGATAGACGGTCAAGCCGCGATAAGTAGTTCGTTCCAGCAAGTCCTGCGCTTGAATCACACGTCCCATGATCGCAGGCGCAGCCAAAGGATTATCAGCGGGGAGGATCAGGAGCACGTCTTCCTGTCTGGCGCGATAATTCGATGGCAGTTGGCGATAGGCAATGATGAGTTCATCGCCAAGCCACGGCAAGATGGTGTCCACAAACGAGGCGTTTTCCACATCAAGCATGGCGA
>DATGQJ010000256.1:0-3564 GCA_035304265.1 Oceanobacillus sp. | reverse complement strand
GTGGGTTGAACGAACAAATCGACTCAGTATCGCTTGTCATCCTTGCGGCGCTGATCGCCCTGTGCCTTACTCTGCTCTGGTTTCTGAAACGCGATAAGGGAGCAACCTTACTCGATGGAATCGGAACGGTCAAGCCACCCTATGTCGCCCTTGCCGTAACTCTTGCCGCCTTTGTGGTTGCGGGGATTCTAAGCTACGGACTACCGCGCGGCGAAGGGGAACAAGACCCGGTGTTCATCGTCACAGCGTTGTTTACCGCCTTCGGATTGACGTGGCTGCCCGGCGTCTGTCTTGCGCTCGGCGCTCAGGGCGTTGGACGATTGGTTCGAGCGGGCAAGTTGTAAAAGGGCGCAGCAGCGCCGCGCCCACACAACCTACGCCAATTGCACGATCTCATCCATCATTGCGTGAAATTCGGGGATAGAAAGCTGCTGCTTGGAATCGCTCATCGCAACAGGCGGATTCGGATGAACTTCCACCATCAATCCATCCGCCCCACTTGCACGCGCCACTCGCGCGAGCGGCTTGTCAATGTCACGCCGTCCGGCGGAATGCGAAATGTCCACGATAACCGGGAGATGCGATTCGAGCTTAAGGACGGTCACACCACCGATGTCGAGCGTATTGCGTGTCCACTTTTCGAAGGTGCGAATGCCGCGCTCGATCAACATTACGTTTGGATTGCCACTGCTGACAATATATTCTGCCGCATACAGGAACTCTTCCAACGTCGCCGCAAGACCCCGCTTGAGGATGACGGGCTTCTGCACTTTTCCGAGCGCACGCAGCAAGAAACTGTTCTGCATGTTCCGTGCGCCGACCCAGAGAATATCGACGTAATCCAAAAACATGTCGATCTGGCTTTTGTCCATAATCTCGCTGACGACGAACATCCCGTATTTGTTCGCCACCTGCCGCGCGATTTGCAATCCCGGTTCGCCTAGCCCCTGAAACTCATAAGGCGAAGTGCGCGGCTTGTACGCCATACCGCGAAGAATCTTCACGCCACGCTGCGCCAGCGCCGCAGCGACTTCATCCATCTGCTCGTAACTTTCAACAGCACATGGACCAGAGATCACCGTGAAATCACCGTTGCCGATCTGCGTGCCGTCGGGCAGGGTTATCACGGTGCGCTCGTCAGGCGATTTGCGCTGCACCCGAATTTTAGCGCGGGCTTCCTGTTCTTCCAGCGCGAGTGATGCGCGGAAGATTTCACGGAACAGCGCCTTGATGGTTTCATTACTGAAGGGACCTTTGTTGGCAGCTTCGAGCGCCTGAAGCATTTGCGCCTCACGCTCCGGGTCGTAGTGGGGGTTACCTATTGATGTGTGTACCTTGCCGATCTCGCTGACAATCTCTGCGCGGCGGCTGAGAAGTTCCAACAACTGCATGTTGATCACGTCGATTTCGGCGCGAAGTTCCTGCAAACGGTTCTCGCTGGACATAGCGTTTCCTTAACTTTATGGTGGTGTGATGCGACTGAATGATTATATGCCTCTCCAAATGTACGCGCGAATTTCCCTTTAATGAAACATTTGTGCTATCATTCAAGCGACGGATTGAAAGGAGTTTCCTTATGGCGCGTCGGCGTAACTTTCGTGAAATGGGCATGATCCTGCTGGCAATCTACCTGATCATCGTTGGATTGGCTCCACTTGGCATTTCGCTCGGCGTGATCACCAGTGTGATTGCGCTGATTGCGGGTATCCTGCTCTTGCTTGACATGCGTTGAGCGTCAAGGGCGATTCGCCATCTGGACGAATCGCCTCTATCCTCATTTCACGAGACACTCCAACGGGAGACGCACCAATGCCTGATTTCATTCCGGGTCTTGAATTGTCACGGCTGTTCTTCTTTGAGGCGGTTAAGCCGATTCTTGACACTGAGTTCCCTCACTTGCGCTATGACGCGGCGCTGATCGGACCCGGATCGGAAGTGCTGGGGTTCGATACCGCACAGTCTACCGATCACGATTGGGGACCCCGTGTAGGGCTGATCGTCTCGGAAACCGATCATCCAACTGTTGCAAGCGCCATCCATGAGGTCTTGCGTCATCGTCTCCCACACCGATTTCGAGGCTACCCGACGGGCTATTCTCGGCACGAAGACGGCAGCATGATCATGTCCGAAGCCGATGAAGGACCTGTCGAGCATCGGGTGACGGTTGCGACGATACGTGAAGTATTGCAAGCGTATCTTGCGTATGACTGGCAGCCCGAACAGCCGATTTCCCCGCAAGACTGGCTGACCTTCCCGGAGCACAAGTTGCGCACCCTGACGGCGGGCGCGGTCTACCACGAAGGGCTAGGCGACCTTACCCGAATGCGCGACGCTCTGCGCTATTACCCGCGTGACGTTTGGCTTTACCTTCTCGCGTGTGGGTGGCGGCGCGTGGATCAGGAAGAACCGTTCATGGGGCGATGTGGTGACGTTGGTGATGAACTCGGTTCACGCATCATCGCGGGACGGTTGGTGCGTGACCAGATGCGCCTGTGCTTCCTGATGGAGCGCGTCTACGCACCCTACCCCAAGTGGTTCGGGACGGGCTTCTCACGACTAAGATGCGCTGCAACCCTGACACCGATCTTCGAGCGGGTGCTGGCGGCAAGCCACTGGAAAGAACGAGAACGGCATCTGAGCGCGGCGTATCGTGTCGTAGCAGAAATGCACAATGCACTTGGCATCACTAAACCACTGCCGACAGAAGTATCGCCATTCTACGAGCGTCCGTACCTCGTTCTGCACAGTGGAGCGTTCGTCGATGCAATCCGCGCAGAGATTGAGGACGAGGTAGTGAGGGATATTGCAGAGCGAACGCTGATCGGTGGAATTGACCAATTCAGCGACAGTACCGACATCCATGAAAACGTCGGGTTGCGTGCGCGATTGACGACACTCTACGATTAGCAGCGGCGGCAATTGCGGCAAAAGTATATTTGAACCGCAAAGATCGCAAAGAAACGAGATCGGAAGTGTGGGTATTTTGAACCCAAATCAAAAACGAGGCACTTCATCAGCGCCTCGCTTTTGTTATCTATTGGATGAGCAACTTTTTTACTCGCACCAGTCCGCCGAGCAGTCGGTGGATACACCTAAGGAAACTTCCGGCAGCCCTTCAAAATCAGCGGTAGTCATGGGTGTGGTGGTGTAGTCCACGAACAGGGTAAAGCCTTCCCCTGTGATCAACACCATATTGGAGAATTGCACGTTGCTGCGCGACACCGCACGGAATCCGGTTCCCACAGGCAGGACACCAGCGCGACGACGAGCGCGGCTGTCGTAGAAGGCAACCACGAAAGGCGATTCAACCTGATAGGGCGCGAGTTCTCCGCCTACCGTCCCGCCACTTGTGTCTATCGTAAGCTGCGGCACAGCAGGCTGGATGATCTGGGTTTCGACAAAACTGCTTATCTGAATTTCGATCTGACGGCAGTAATCACTCTGATTGAAGTCCACGTTCAATACAAAGCTAGCACTCCGTTCGAGCAGCGGCAGGAGCGCCTGCGTCGCTCGGTTACAGCGCATGATCGGATCATCACCTGCCCAGAGACCGGGGCGAATGGT
>DATGQJ010000255.1:0-7688 GCA_035304265.1 Oceanobacillus sp. | reverse complement strand
CAACGAAGTGGCTGACAAACTCGGACGGCTGCGCCCGGATGAACGAACAGAGATAGAACGCGCATTGAAGCAGATCGATGAAGAGGAAGCAAGAGTCCTGCGGCTCTACGCAGCGACGATGGTCACAGAGGAAAACTGGCGTAATTTGTGGGCAGAATGGCAGGACAAGCGCCATAAACTGCGCTCAAGTCTGGATTTGCTCGACCAGAAATGTGAGAGCTACATCGACGATCTGGATGAGGCGCTCACCATAATTGCAAAATTGGGTATACTGTATGAAACATTATCGCGCAGTGACCAGAAGGAACTGCTGCGGAATGTGGTTGAGAGAGTCGTCGTCAATACTGAGGGCGAGATAGAACGTGTGGATTTACTGCCACCATTTGCTTACCTGCGACAAGTCTGCGAGAAGGTAAGTGGCGGTGAGGGAACTTCGGAGAACCCCGCAAGAATCGAAACAGGTGACGTTGCCGCCACCTGTTCGAGTAAAGTCCTAGAATGTGACCCCGGTAGGATTTGAACCTACAACCTACTGATTAAGAGTCAGCTGCTCTGCCGTTGAGCTACGGGGCCGTTACATTAGTATAGTGGCATTATAGCAAAGCCCGATTTACCGTCAAGACCGAGCGCCACGCATTTTGCCTCGTTTTACGCCCATTTCACAGGTACAATGAAGTGAAATGGGGCAACATCGTTGATGCATGAGTTGAGCTTTCAGCTTTACTGTTGCTGAGCTTACACTCATTACTTTCTACTCTGCCATTGGAGGAACCATACTGCGTGTCTAATCAGCTTTCCGCGCACCGGGGTCTAACATCTGCTGAAGTTGCCGAGCGCATCGCGCGGGGAGAGACCAACGCCTATAAAGCGCGTGTAGGACGTTCCTACTGGGACATTGTCCGCGACAACCTCCTTAACCTGTTCAACATCGTCATGGGCACACTGCTGCTGGTCGTGCTCTTGTTTGGCGATTACGCGACGGTCTTCTTCGCCGGATTTAGCGTCGTCACGAATTCACTGCTCGGCATGTTTCAAGAGATCGGCGCGAAACGCAAACTTGACCAGCTTGCCGCGCTCTCCGCGCCAGAGATTCATGCATGGCGCGATGGAAAACTGGTGCGGGTGAAGAGTGCGGAAATCGTGAAAGACGACATCATCCCGCTCGAACCCGGAGATCGCCTCGTGGTCGATGGGCGCGTGATCCACAGCGACGCGCTGGAAATGGACGAATCACAGCTTACGGGCGAATCCGACGCGGTGATGAAAGAAGTCGGCGATCCGGTGTATTCCGGCTCATTCTGTATCGCGGGCAGCGGCATCATCGTCGCCACAACCGTCGGGAAAGACAGCACGATCAACAAGATTTCCAGCGTTGCCAAAGCCTACCGTCGGGTGCTCACGCCCACGCAGCAGCGACTTTCGCTGATCGTGCAATTGACCGTCGTGCTGATGGTGGTGTGTACGCCGATGATCTTCATCGCCAGCTACATCCATCAGAACAACGTCATCAATCTCAATACCTTCCGCGATGCCGTCGTGTTTGTCGCCAGTATTGTGCCGCAGGGGTTGGTGCTCACCGCCATTTTGTCGCTCACTATCGGCGCACTCAGCATCAGCCGCTTTCAAACGCTGGTGCAGCGCGTCAACGCTGTCGAGTCGATGGCGAACGTAACCGTGCTGTGTTTTGACAAAACCGGCACGCTTACGCAGAACAAACTCGCCGTTACCCAGATCATCCCCCTCACCGAACGCTCGCAGGACGAGATTAAGGCAGAATTGCAGCTTTATCTGAGCAACCTCTCGACCCTGAATCGCACCGCCGCCGCCATCGCGCAGTACGTCAATGGGAGCGAAGAGATAAAAGTGCTGCCGTCTGTCGTCAAACTGCGCGAAGTGCCGTTCACGTCACAGCGTAAATGGGGCGCGGTGATTCTGCCGGAACGCACGCTGATCATGGGTGCGCCGGAACGGGTATTCAAGCAGCACCCTGAGATCGAGCGCCACGCCACCGAACTCGCCACGCAGGGTTTGCGCGTCCTCGCTTTCGCCCACGTACCGGGCGAGTTGGTGGACGGGACATTGAACGTCACGCCAGAACCTATCGCGCTCATCGTCCTGAGCGATCAGGTGCGTGAGGACATTCAGGAAACGCTCGAAGCCTTCCGCCAGCAGGACGTGAAGCTCAAAATCATCTCTGGCGACAACCTCGAAACCGTCCGTGAGATCGCCCGTGAAGCCGGAATGCACATTCGCTACGCCTACACAGGCGAACAGCTTGAGCAAATGCCCGATCCCGAATTTCAGGCAGCGGTGATGGAAGGCGATCTATTTGCCCGCGTCGATCCTGAAACCAAACGCAAGATCATCGCCGCGCTGAAGGAAAAAGGCGAGTACGTTGCCATGACGGGCGACGGCGTGAACGACGTACCCGCCCTCAAAGAAGCGAATCTCGCCATCGTCATGAACGATGGGGCGCAGATCAGCAAGGACATCGCCGACATCGTGCTGCTGAACAACGCCATGACTACGCTGCCTCGCGCCTTCTTTGAAGGGCGAGTGATCACGCAGACGATTTTCAGCACCAGCAAAATCTTCCTCGTCAAGAACCTGTACAGCACCTTCTTCTTCATCTTCGCGGGCTTCATGGCGATGCCGTTTCCCATCAATCCGATCCAGATAAGCTGGCTGACATTTGGCGTCATCAACCTGCCTGCGGGTCTGATTGCTTTCCGTCTGCTCAAGCCCGAATATATGCAGCAGTTCCGGCGTGACGTGCTGGACTACGTGGTGACGGGTGGTTTCATCGGCGCGGCATCCATGTCGCTGCTCTATGCGATCACTTACTTAGGCAACAACCGCGACATCTTGGAAGCTCGCAGTACAATGATGGTGTATTTGACCTTGTGGGGACTGCTGGTGTTCTGGAATGTGCATGGCATCAACGTTTTCCAGCCCCGCACAATTGTTCAACACCCTCGTGTTTTCCTGCTGGGTCTTGCCCTCACCGCTGTGACCATCATCGGCGCTTACCTGTTCCCCGACGTTCTGAACTTTGTCGCGCCATCCCCAATCGACTGGGCGGCGGTTGTGATTGTCTTCCTGCTTGCGATGATGCTGATGCACATCGCCATGCAAACGCGCTGGTTTGCGAGTCGCCTGTGGAAACTGACCGCGCCGTAAAAAAGGGGGTGAGTAATTCACCCCCTCGTCGTTGATTTGGACTAGCGGCTGCACGTAAGCGTTGCACGTGGGCGGCTGCGCCCCGGATGCCCGATCTGTTGGTCGGCTTCCAATGTGACCCTGCCAGTACCATCATAGCGAACTTCCATCGATTCACCGCCATCCAGTTGTACGCTGCCAATCTCGATCACGGTTCCATCAACGCTCAGCCGGTACATGGTCGGTGTGACCATATCGCCCTCACCCGGCTCACCAGAGTTATAGATGGTGAATACGGCGACGCTGCCTTCGCAGACGCCGGTGACCTCAAGGCTGGAGCAGTCCAGACGTTCGCGGTTGTTACGCTGGCAGCCCCGCGGACCGTTTGAGGTTGGTGTAAACGTCGGGGTAGGTGGCTCATCTGTCGGTGTTGGGGTCGGTGTATGCGTTGGCGTGTTCGTGGGCGGCTCGTCCGTCGGCGTCACTGGTTCGTCGGTAGGTGTCGGTGTATGAGTTGGCTCATCGGTTGGCGTTGGTGTCGGTGTCGGTGTTTCCGTTGGCGGTTCCTCGGTTGGTGTTGGGGTTGGAGTAGGTTCTTCGTCTCCGTCACACACAACCAGATAGGCGTAAGAAGTCCATTCCTCTATATAGAGCGTCAATCGTGTATACCCTTGATAGGTGAGTTCCAAGAATTCATTCGCTCTTAGGAAGAAGGTGCCAGAGTCAACGATATTGCCTGCTCTATCTTCGACTCGGTAGGGAGACTCTTGGAGCATGTCTTCACCTGCATTGAAGATGATGTAATAGATAGTGCCATCATCCAAACAGGTGTCTACATCGATAATAATATTTGGCGCACCGGGGGTAGGCGTTGGCTCCTCCGTCGGTTCCTCCGTCGGTGTTGGCGTGTTCGTCGGTGGTTCGTCCGTGGGCGTTGGTGTTGGCGTTGGTGGTTCGTCGGTTGGTGTCGCCGGCGTGCTGGTTGCTCCGGTACAGGTTAATGTCGCTTGTGGTCGGCTGCTGCCGGGATGCCCGATCTGTTGATCGACTTCCAATGTGACCGTGCCGCCACCGCTGTAGCGAATTTCTATCGACTCTCCACCCGCTAGCTGAACGGTACCGGTTTCGACTACGACGCCATCGACAATCAGTCGGTATTCCGTCGGTGCCCGCATGTCGCCTTCACCCGGCTCTCCGGTGTTGCGGATGGTAAACACAGCAACATCGCCTTCGCAGATGCCGATGACTTCCAGACTGGAACAGTCCAATCGCTCAGGATTGTTTCGCTGGCAGCCAAGTGGGGAATCACTCTGTCCCTGCGTCACCGTCGGGATTGCCGCCAGCATCACCAAGAGGCTGACGACGAAGAACAGGGTAAGGATGCGTTTAGTATTCAAGACGTGCCTCCTTATTGCATGTATCTGATCGGAGACCGTTTCTCACTTGGCAAATGTCGCTCTGAAAAACGTAAATTGGTACCAATCGCCTACCCACGTTTTTCAGACTACGGTTTTTTCCTCCTCAGTTTCACCGTTTGCTCGTCATATAGATCGATGGACGCTGACATGAAATCAAGGATCGTCGCAAGTTCGTCGTCGTTATAGCGCGATAACAGTTGATCTAGCCCTTCTATAAAGCCCTCGAACACGGCTTCGCTGCCCGCGAAGCGTTCCGGATTGGGTTCCAACAGAACTTTGCGCCGATCTTTCGGATCGGCAACCCGCTTGATGAAACCCGATTTTTCCAGCCGATCCAGCACAGCCGTAATCGAGCCTGTGGTTAGCCCGGTGATCTCAGCAAGCTGCCCCGCCGTCATCGACCCGCGCTGAAGAATGATGTCGACGCACTTGTAATCGGTCACGTTCAAGCCGAGTTTTTCGGCAACCGCCGAGTGGAACAACACAACGCTCGTAGAATGCTTTCGCCCTACAATGCCGATCATTTGGAGAAGCTCGCTTCTCGATAAACTGCTTCTTGACATAGATTCTCCACCATGATATTCTGTGAATTATCTTGAATTTCAAGATACTTGATTTTCAAGATGAATTCAAGTGAGGTGTCCAGATGATTATATCGGACGCAAACACGATGAAGGTGAAGGAGGAAATGACCATGAAAGCGATCATCATTGGAGCCGGAACTGCGGGACCGATGGCTGCCATGTTTTTCAAACGCGCGGGCATTGAGGCGGAAATCTTCGAGTCTCGCAGTGAAGCCGCGAGCTACACCGGCTGGTTTCTAAACCTTGCCGGAAACGGGATTGAGGTCTTGAAAACGTTGGGGATCGAGCAGCCGATCCTCGCTGAAGGCTCGCCCGCGCCTCGTATGATCATGTGGAGTGGCAAAGGCAAGCAGTTGGGCGAAGTGCGCAACGGTGCTCGACACGGATTGACTGAGAGCATCATCATCCGGCGTAGCGAGTTGCAGCGCCACCTGAACGATGCGGCAAGGCAGCAGGGGATTCCTATTCACTTTGGCAAGCGCCTGAGCAGCATTGATATGACCGATACAAGCGTGGTTGTCAGATTTGAAGATGGCACGACTGCCAGCGGGGATTTTCTGGTTGGGGCTGACGGCGTTCACTCGCGCGTTCGCCAGATCATCAACCCGGACGCGCCAAAGCCTGCTTATACGGGTCTGGTGAGTACGGGCGGATTCACCGATAAGCTCGATCTGCCGCCGACGCCCAACGTGCAGCACTTCATCTTTGGCAAGCGGGCGTTCTTCGGCTATCACGTCCGGTCATCTGGTGAAGTCTACTGGTTCAACAATCACGGACGCAAGGAAGCGGCGGGAAGAACCGAACTGACTCAGAGTGAAGATTGGCAGCGGCGCTTACTGGAGATGCATCGTGACGATATGCCGCTGATCAATCAGATCATCCAAGCCACTGACAGCGGCATCGGCGCTTATCCGATCTACGATATGCCACCACAACCTGTCTGGCATAAGGGGTGCGTGGTGCTCATCGGCGATGCCGTTCACGCGATTTCGCCAAGCTCCGGGCAAGGTGCATCACTTGCGATGGAAGACGCCGCGGTACTGGCGAAATGCCTGCGCGACGTGGATACACCGGAACAGGCGTTTGCGACTTACGAAGCCCTGCGCCGTGAACGAGTGGAGCGTCTGGTCAAATGGGCGCGTGCGCTTGGCGGGGCGAAGCTGGCAACCAATCCGATTCAGGTATGGCTGCGCGACTTGATGATGCCCATCTTCCTGAAATTCGCCGCCAACCCAACCTCACTCGATTGGATTTACGCCTACAAAGTAGAATGGGATGAGCAGGCGATAGAGGCGGAGTTGGTTCCCGCCTAATGGGGAAGGGGAGCGATCACTCCCCTTTCTCTCTCAACCACTTCTCCCGATTCGCGGCTCGCGCGATTTTGCCGCTCGACGTTTTGATCAGCCAGCGAGAATCTACCAACTTAACGAAGCTTACGGTCACGGTGCTGCCCTGCGCAACCGTCTGCCGGATGGCGCGATCAATTGCCTGACGTTCTTCCTCCGATTCCGTTTCTACCTCAGCGACGACGGCGATCAGTTCCGTGCCTTCGCGCACGTCAGGCACGCCAAACGCCACCGCCCGTCCCGCATGAACGCCGGGAACAGTGTTGACCAGCGCCTCGATGTCCTGCGGATACACGTTTTTCCCCGCGTTGATGATCAGGTCTTTGGAGCGTCCCACCACGTAGATTTCGCCGTCGGCAATGTAACCTCTGTCTCCAGTAAGATACCAACCGTCTTTGAATGGCTGTAGGTCGGGGCGTTGATAGTATTCCGTGAGCATACAATCGCTCTTTACGGCGAGTTCTCCAACGTGGCGTTCGGGTAAGGGATTGCCAGCATCATCCAACACGCGGACGGCAGTATTGGTGATCGGTTTTCCACACGACACTTTGGTGACGGTATGAGCGTCGGCAGGCTGGGCAATCAAGCGTTCTTCCAGCATGGCGCGGTCAATCACGTCCACGTGGGGAATTTCGCCCGGTGGCGTCTGGGTGACGGCAAAGGTGTTCTCCGCCATCGCATAGCTGACCGCAAGCATCTCCGCCTTCACGCCGATAGCGGCGAATCGTTCCAGAAACAGCGCATGACTTTCAGCATATACCGGCTCAGAGCAGTTGATGAACATGCGCATACTCGCGGCGGATAGTCCCTCAAGGTCGCGCTGGCGAATGCGGCGGGCACAGTGGTTGTAGGCAAAGTTCGGCAGCCAGCACAGTGTTCCATGATGCTCGTGAATGGCGCGGAACAGCAGCGCCGGATGTTTCGCCCAGTCGAACGGCGACATCAACACCAGCGGAATGCCCTGCACCAATGGCAGCAAAAATCCGGCGATCAAGCCCATGTCGTGATACAGGGGCAGCCAGCTTACGATCACGTCGTTGTCGTTCAGCGCAATCGCGTCGCTGTAGCTGGCAAGCTGGTTCAGTACGGCGCGATGGCTGAGGGCAACCCCTTTTTGCAGCCCGGTTGTGCCGCCGGAATGCTGCAAGAAAGCGATTTCATCATCCGTGCTATGCAAAGGG
>DATGQJ010000254.1:0-6463 GCA_035304265.1 Oceanobacillus sp. | reverse complement strand
GGCGGCATTCTCTCAACTGCCGGAACTACAGCCGCCCACCGAACGACAGAATGTCGAATCGGCGTGGCATCTCTACGTGTTGCGCTTGAACCTAGAACAACTCCGGTTGGATCGCGCCCGCTTCATCGAGGAACTGAAGCTGCGCAACATCGGTTCAAGCGTGCATTTCATTCCGGTTCACCTGCATCCATACTATCGCCACAAGTACCGCTGGATGCCCAACGCCTTCCCTATCGCCTACCGGGAATATCAACGGATGCTGTCGCTGCCGCTGCATCCGGGGCTGAGCGATACCGATGTGGATGATGTGATCGGCGCTGTATTCGACGTGGTGGAGACATTCCGACGATGAAACGACTTTTCGACGTGATGGTCAGTGGCATCGGGCTGATCGTCCTTTCGCCATTACTGCTGGCGATTGGGCTGGCGGTTCGCCTCACGTCGCCGGGTCCGGCACTGTACAAAGCGAAACGAGTAGGGCGTGATGGCGAACTCTTCACGCTCTACAAATTTCGCTCGATGGTGGCGGACGCAGATAAACAGGGACCCGGCGTGACCACCGCTGGCGACTCCCGTGTAACGCCAGTCGGGCGAATCCTGCGGCGCACCAAACTGGATGAACTGCCGCAGTTGTTCAACGTCCTGCGCGGCGATATGAGTCTGGTGGGACCCCGCCCCGAAGACCCGCGCTACGTCGCGCTCTATACACCGGAACAACGCGCGGTGCTTCGGGTGAGACCGGGCATCACCAGTCCGGCATCGGTTCACTATCGAGACGAGGAACGCATTTTGCAGGGCGAAAACTGGGAAACCCAGTATATGACTCAGGTGCTGCCCGCAAAACTGGCGCTCGATCTGGAATATGCACAAGAAGCGAACCTACTCACCGATCTGAAGATCATCTTGCAGACGGCAAAAGCGCTGTTCAGATGAACATCAGGTTCTTCCAGCGCAATTCTTACAAATAGGAATCATCGCCTCGTTTCGGCTTCTGTGACCGGCACGATACTGCTGTAGGATCGCGCCATTCCACAGGTCGTACAGCGTCGTTTCGTTGATATTCCCCAGCACGAAACCCGACGGCTCTCCGATTTGTATCCACGAATACGAACAGAGGGGCACGTTGCCATTCCACTGAACGTCTAACACTTTGAAAGGAAGCGTGCAGCGTGTCTCCGGCTTGTAGGTATTCATGTAGCCATCTTCAAAGTTCTCATAGAAGTTCATGATGTACTGCTTTGAGACAACGTCCGCGTAAGGTCGCCAGAAGTGGAGTATTTCGTGCTCATCCTCACGCTGTGATGGAAGCAGCATCACACGCACGTTGATCAGGGTTGGTGCATGAAGTTCATGCTTCAGGTCACGCATCCGCGTCAGGTTTTCAAGAAGTCGCTCGAATTTGCCGCCGATGCGCATTCGCTCATACGCCTCTTTGTGTCCCCCATCTACGGAGATATTCACTACGTCGATGGGCGCGTTCAGAATGCAGCGCAGGATTTCTTCGCTCACTTTTTGCAAATTCGTGGTCAAAGACAGGAACTTCGCCGCATCTCTGAGGCGGGGAATGTAATCACGGAAGTTCGGATGGAGCGTCGGCTCTCCATTGCCTACCAGCAGCATTCTTGGAATACCCGCCTGCTTGATCTGGCTGACAAGATTCGAGAAGGTGGTCGGACTCATCAACCCCTCCGGACGCAGCTTTAACGGCGACGTACAGTACGGACACGCCAGATTGCAATAATTGGTGAGTTCAACCGATACGGTGGATGGGATGGTGGCATCAGCGAGGAGAAACGGAAACTGAGTACGTACCAGATCACTCACCGGAACTCTGCCAATGCTGATCTGAAGCATCTTCGCATACAAACGAGATCGATAGAGGACGCGGTGTAGTCGGTCAGCGTAATTCAGGCTGTATTGATTTGCCATTCAGGATTCTCCTCACTCATAACCTGTATGGGCTGATCAAACAGTTTGTTAGCTGATGTGGATTGTTACAGTGTGGAAAGCCAGTGGTGGAACGAAGGGACTAACAAAGGGTGGGGCACTATTCCGGGGTCAGGTACTTTTCCATCTGCCCCTTCCATTCCCCATTTTGAGAGATGCGCATCCAGCCGCTTTGCTCATAAAAACGAATTGCCTGATAGTTATCGACGTGAACGCCAAGCTCCATCCGTGCGAAGCCTCGCGTTCTGGCGACCCTGTCTGCTTCCTTCATCAGTGCCTGACCAATGCCCTGCCCCTGATAGGCTGGATCAACGGCGATAGCGAGGACGCCGAACGACGGGACGCGACGTGGCGTGGATGCGGGTTTGCGACGCTTGAATCTACGCCGCAGTTTCTTGGTGAGGATTTTAAACGCCATCAACAAGCGTTGGCGGAATATCGGGTTGGTCAGGAGGAGCCACGGACGACGTAAAACCGCCAGCGCCAAAGCGCGACGATTTTCCCGCAAGAACCCTTCCATTGCGCCGTTGAAGGTTCCGCCAATATAGAAGCCGACGAGACGATCCTGTACGCACGCGCCTACAGCGGATACCTGATGGGGTCCGGTCAACTGCCAGATGTAGTAGCGTTCGACGACGCCCCGCCCTAATTTGGTCAGGGCGCTGGTTGGAAAAGCGGCGATGTGAACGGCGGCGATTTCCGACAGATCGTTTACTGTCAGTTCTCGCAGCATTACCATCGTGTTCACCATCTACAATTAAGATATTTATTTCGACATGGGACATTAGTATAAATCATCTAGCTATAAAGCGCAAATCCAGTAAAATAAAGAAAGTAATTTCTGTGGTGTTCACAGAGCAGGTCTTCGCTGCTTTCCTCGCTGTGCGTCCAACTTCCGAAACACCTCGTCCGTTTGCAACCAACCTACGTCGTGAACCGAGTGCAGATATGGAGCGTGCAATTTGGAACTGTCCCAGTACCTGAACCTATTCCGCAAGCGGCTATGGATTGTGCTGGTCGTCGCCATCATCGGCGGCGGGCTGGCATTTCTGGCGAACCGCGAGCAGCCCGAACTGTACCGAGCGAAACTGACTCTGCTGACAGGAACCTACATCGAGTCGCCCAACCCAAGTTCGACTGAAATCCGAACGGGTATGGAACTTGTACCCACCTATATCGCACTTCTCAATACCTACGATATTCTCAACGCTACCGTTGAGGCGACTGGCATACCCATCACAGCCGACAGGCTGCGGCAGCTTATCGCGGTTCGCGTGCCTGAGGGAACTTCGCTTCTGGAAATCGAGGTCATATGGGGTGATCCCGAACAGGCGCAGGCGCTCGTGACGGAACTGGCACAGCAGCTTATCACCAACAGCCCCACGAACCTGACCCCTGAACAGCGAGAGCAGGTTGATCAGGCGAACGAAGAGATTCGCACTTTGAACGGGCAGATTGTGGAACTTCGCGCCCGTTTAGCGCAAATCAACGAGCAGATTACGCGGACGACCAATGCGGAAACGCTCTCGCGGCTGGCGCTCCAGCGCGATACCACCATTTCACAGATCAACGATACGGCGCTCGCTATCGCGGAGTTTACGCAGACGGTTTCCGGGTTGCAGGCACGCATCAACCGTCTGGAAATCGTGGAGAATCCGCGCGTTCAGCGTTTGCCGGGCAACAGTGTGGTACGCGACGTACTGGTCGGCGCGTCGATTGCGGGGGTGCTCGCCATCGTCATCATCCTCATACTGGAATACCTGCGAGAAACCATCAAAACGTCGCGAGATGTGGCTAGCGTCGTCGGAATACCCGTACTTGGCGTGATTGGTCGATTCAATGGACGTGGAAATTCGCATAACAAGCGCCTTGTTTCGTCGCTGCCGCCGTCCAGTAAGACAGTGGAAGCCTATCGCAAGGCACGGACGATGGTTTTCGCTGGCGCAAACGATCATCCCAGCGTGTACCTGATCACCAGCGCCGCACAGGGCGAAGGTAAAACGCTGACCAGCGCCAACCTCGCAATCATGGCGGCAAATTCGGGGATGCGCGTTCTGCTAATCGACGCCGATTTGCGCCGTCCAATGCTGCATCAGTTGTTCGGCGCGGACAACAACGCGGGACTTACGACCCTGCTCGACATCACGACGGGCACAAACGGCAATACGCCCTATCCAAACCATCAGGATTTGATCACACGGTTGAGAGGAATTGCGGAGCAGACGACACTTCAACATTTGATTCTGCTCACCAGCGGACCTGCGGATGAGGACGCCTATGATTTGCTGGCGTCGCCGTCACTACGCCCGTTGATAGAAGCCCTGCGAGCAAGTAACCTGTTCGATCTGGTGCTGATAGACACCGCACCCTGCCTCGTAGCGGCAGACAGCGCCGTGATCGCCCTGACCACACAGGCGGAAGTGCTGCTGGTGGTGCAGGCAGGACGTACCCGACGCCATGCCATCATGAAGGCAAAAGAGGAATTCGAGAAAATCCGCCGCCCGATTCGAGGGCTGATCCTCAATCAGGTCGATCTGTCTGAAGAATATTCAGATTATGGCAGTCTGGAAAGACCCGCACGCGGCAAACCGCGCCGCAAGGCTGCCGCACAGCCGGTCAGGGTTGTGACAACGGCGAACGAACAGTAGTCACTTCGGCGGGCAGCGCGGGAATCTTGGGGAAGCGTCCCAGCATTGCCGCTGCCCGCCGGGAACGCCGATAAATACGCCAGCAGGTATCCGGCAGCAAGCAGAACGCTATCGCCATTTTAGCGACTTTGCGTAAACCACCGCCGCGAATGCTGAACGTGCCAAAAACGCGCAGCCACAACGCCTCGCGTCGCTGCCGCGCGGTGAAATACCGATGGGCAAGATATAGTTCCGAAACCGTAGGCAAGTGCCGCTGAAAGAGCAGTTGTCGGCTGCTGGCATAGGTGATCTTACGCGCTTTGTGCGCCCGCAGCCCGCCGCTGGGCGCATGATGGTGCAGCACCGAAATCTCAGGATGTAAGACCATCAACGCGCCGCTCAAGTAAATACGCATCCCCAGATCGCCATCGGCACGCTGCCCGCGATCATAAGCGAGATCGAACAACCCCGACTCCCGCAGCACATCACGGCGGAGCAGGGTGTTATTGGTCGGGAAAACGTCACTCAGCCGCATGAAGGTGAAATGCTCCGGCAGCACCCCCGCCCCAACCTCGTTAGCGACACCGGACGATACGTCGCTGCCGTAACGTGTCAGGTTTTCTACATGCGATTCGATCAGGGTTGGCGGCACCTCGTCGTCGTCGTC
The DNA here is from genome assembly GCA_035304265.1 of Oceanobacillus sp. Taxonomy (GTDB): domain Bacteria; phylum Chloroflexota; class Anaerolineae; order Aggregatilineales; family Phototrophicaceae; genus Flexifilum. The sequence continues at coordinate 1,222 of DATGQJ010000254.1, read as the reverse complement.
CACAAACAGCACATACTCTCCCTGTGCGATTTGCAATCCGCGATTGCGCGACGAACATTGCCCCGGTTGATCCTGATAAATCACCCGCAGCGGTAGATCGGCAAAGTCTCGTTCAAGCATCAGGTCACGCTCATCCGGCGCTGTCTGGTCGATGATGATGATTTCGGCAGGTGGGATGGTTTGCTCGCGCAACTGCGCCAGCAGCGTTCGCAGATACGGATAACGGTGCAGCGTCGGGATGATGACGCTGACCGACGCAACAGTATCTACCGCTTGAAGTCGGGACGACGCACGAGTCGTACTTGAGGGATCGGGGTTGTAGGGTTGCGGGCGAGAATACGAAACTCCCACCTTTCGCCACGCACGAAGCGCAGCAGTTGGCGCGGCATATCCTGAGGCGATCATGCGGAACAGTGCCCACCAATTCTGCCAGCGTTTGAAGCGGTTGCGCAGGAAGCGCATCTCGTCTTCAAGAGGTATGGAAACCGACAGCGGATTAGCATCCTTAATCAGCGCTGGCACGTGCCTTGTGAAAACGCCCCGCATGATGTAACGATGTCCCATATCCAGCGCGGCGGCTTCCAACGTCTGGAAACGCGGATCAACGCTTCCCATTTGACGGAGCACGTCAGTACGAATCAGGCACGCACGCAGCGACAAGCGCCACGAGGTTGCTACGTGATCAGCAGACGGGTCACAGTTGAACATCCAGAGCGGCTCTACGAAGTCGGTCACACCGGGGAAGCCGCCCATGCCTAAAGACAAGCCCGCGTGCCATAGGTGTCCGGGCAGCCTGAGCGTTTCTTTCACTACTTCGGCATTCGGTACACCAAGCCGTTGATCCCAGAACAGCCATGCACCCGCCGAAGACATAGGCAGCGTTTCCTCGACCAGTTGGTGAATAGCAGCAGGCGATGGTTTGGTAGTATACACCTCACCCAGCGCCCAATCCGACGGCGGGGAATCGCCAAGCCAGATCAAATCAACCCGCATAGTCTTTTTCGATCTGCTCGTAAAGGGATGCGAACGCTGCAATCTGGTCGGGTAGATTGAAAAACTCGCTCACCCGCGCTCGTCCTGCCTGTCCCATTCGTTGGCGCAGCGTCGCATCCTCGCACAACTGACGCACTTTTTCCGCCATCGCCACGGGATCGCGGCGGGGCACGATGAAGCCGGTCACGCCATCTGCGACGTTCTCCACCAAGCCGCCCGCATCGCTGCT
>DATGQJ010000253.1:0-3480 GCA_035304265.1 Oceanobacillus sp. | reverse complement strand
GCAAGACGTAAAAACGGTGACTCAGATCGCCTTCGCCGTCGCTGTCGTAAGTGGGCTGCTGGCGCTGGCGTCTGCCGTTTATCTCTATTCCCGTTCTCGCACCACCCTGCGAAAAAGCCTGTTTCAGGGGAGCATTCTCACGTTGGCGATTGTCGCTGCCATCATCATCGTCGGTATCCTCAACTGGAACTACTTCTTCACACTGTTTCACACGCTGTTTTTTGAAAGCGGCACGTGGTATTTTCTCTACTCGGATTCGCTCATTCGCCTCTTCCCGGAGCAGTTCTGGTTCGATGCCGCCCTGACCATCGGGACGTTTACCGTGCTCGGTGCGCTGGTCACGCTGCTCGCCGTGTGGATCGCAGGAAGAGACGTTCAGAATGGGTAATCCGGTGACATTTATCTTTGACATCGCTACAGCGCGGTGATAATCTTAATCGTTAGGGTTTGGCAGGCTGAGTGGAACACCGGATGAAATTATCAGGTACGCTCGGCAAGTGGTTGATGCCCGGTATCGGCGTAAAACGCTGGCTCGTTCTGTTATCCGGTGGCGTCATACTATCTGCCGTTAGTCTGGCACTTGTTCTCATTAAAACTTCAACCGATTCCATTCAGCGTAGTGCTCAGACAAGCTGGGTCACAGTTGGGTTGCTGCTGCTGGTTGGCGTGATCAGCATCGGCGGTGGACTTTATGGTCTTGCCAACTCGATCCTCACCCCTTATCGCAGACATCAGCATGGACGGGTGATCGACGTGGTTTACGCCCACAGTATGCGTCAAAAAGGGTTGCGCGTTACGGCAATCGGCGGTGGTACAGGGTTGCCGTCGATTCTGCGCGGTTTGAAACCCTACACCAGCAACCTCACGGCGGTTGTCACCGTCGCCGACGACGGCGGCAGTTCCGGGCGTTTGCGTCGTGATCTTGGTGTGTTGCCCCCCGGCGACTTACGCAACAATATCGCCGCGCTTGCCGACGACGAAAGCCTGATGACGCAGTTGTTCCAGCATCGTTTCCACAATGGCGATCTGGGCGGGCACGCTTTCGGCAATCTGTTCATCAGCGCGTTATCCAGCGTCACCGGCAGCCTCGAAAGCGCTTTGATCGAAACCGAGCGCGTTTTGAACATTCAAGGGCGGGTTTTTCCGGCGACCATGCAGGACGTGACGCTGGTGGCGGATATTCGCGTGGGCAACACCGTTCAGACTGTGCGCGGCGAATCCAAAATCAGCGCGGCACATGGGAAAATCGAGCGCATTTATCTTTCTCCAGAAGACGCGATAGCTTATTCGGGCAGCGTCGAGGCAATTCTCAATGCCGATCTGGTGGTTGTCGGTCCCGGCAGCCTGTATACCAGCATTCTGCCGAATCTGCTGGTCAAAGGGATTGGCGATGCGCTCCGCGCCACCAGCGCCTACAAGGTGTACGTGTGCAACATTGCAATGCAGCCCGGCGAGACTGAGAACTATACCGTCGCCGATCATGTCCTCGCGCTCGAAAATTACATCGGGCGAGGGGTGTTTCAGTGTATTCTGGCAAACAGCCACTACCCAACGCAAAACGCGGGTCCCAACACGCGCTACGTGCAGCCTGCGCCCGAAAATCACGAAATCACGCAGCGCTACGAAATCCGCTATACCGATCTGGTGGATGAGGAACGCCCTTGGCGGCATGACCCGCAAAAGCTCTCCGCTGCCATCCTTGGCACAGGGGAGATTGAACGAACGATGCATTCACAGGCAAGACCAATGCTTGCCTGATGCTGGACGATTTGCTCACTCTAAGGAGACATTCTCATGGCAATACGTGTAGGCATTAACGGTTTTGGGCGGATTGGACGCCTTGTACTGCGGGCGATGCTTGAACGCTATCCCGGCGAAATCGACGTGGTTGCTTTTAACGACCTCGGCGATCTCGATACGATGGCGCACCTGTTCAAATACGATTCGAGCTACGGGCACTTCAAGGGAACCGTGGAAAAGCGCAATGGTTCGCTCGTCATTAACGGCGACGAATTGAAGGTACTCTCCGAGAAAGACCCCGCCGCGCTTCCATGGGGCGACCTCGGCTGCGACGTGGTCATTGAAAGCACCGGACGCTTCACGGATCGTGAAGGCGCAGGCAAGCATCTGCAAGGCGGCGCGAAGAAGGTCATCATTTCCGCACCTGCCAAGAACGAAGACATTACCCTCTGTCTGGGTGTGAACGATGACAAGTACGACCCGGCAAACCACCACATCATTTCCAATGCATCCTGCACCACCAACTGCCTTGCTCCGGCAGCCAAAGTCGTCAATGACAAATTCGGCATCAAATCCGCGTTAATGACGACCATTCACAGCTATACCAACGACCAGCAGCTTCTTGACCTGCCCCACAAAGACCTGCGCCGCGCCCGTGCCGCAGGCATGAGCATCATCCCCACGACGACGGGTGCGGCAAAAGCCGTCGCGCTGGTGATCCCCGAACTCAAGGGTAAATTCGACGGTATTGCTTACCGCGTGCCAACCCCAACCGTTTCGGTGGTCGATTTCGTGGCGCAGCTTGAGAAACCGGCAACCGCCGAAGAACTGAATGCCGCGTTCGAAGAAGCCGCCAATGGACCGATGAAGGGCGTGCTCGGCGTTTCACACGAACCGCTGGTCTCCGTCGATTACAAGGGTGACAGCCGTTCCAGCATCATCGACGCTCTGTCCACACAGGTGATGGGCGGTACGATGGCGAAAATCGTCACCTGGTATGACAACGAGTGGGGCTATTCCTGCCGCACAGCGGACATCACCCACATGGTCGGCGGCAAGCTCTAAAGCCATATCGGGTATGCGATCTGGATTGTAGGGTGTCTCGCCCTGCAAGACTTCGGTGTTCACAGGCTTTGGAGGCGAAGGCGTCACCGCCCTCGCCTCTTTTTACGCATAAGGGGTAAATGATGGACAAAATGACCATTCGCAATTTCGACCTGCACAGTAAGCGGGTCCTCGTCCGCGTCGATTTCAACGTCCCTATCGAGAACGGCGAAATCACCGACGACACCCGCATTCGTGCTGCTGTTCCCACGCTCAAAGCGATCCTCGATCAGAAGCCGCGCTCGATCATCCTCATGTCGCATCTTGGGCGTCCCAAAGGGGGACCCGATCCGAAATATTCGCTTGCGCCCGTCGCGCCTGCCCTCGCCAAACTGCTTGGAACCGACGTGAAATTCGCCGCTGATACGGTTGGCGACGTAGCGGAAAAAGCAGCGTCCGAACTGCCCGAAGGCGGCGTCCTGCTGCTGGAAAACACCCGCTTCTATCCCGGCGAAGAGAAGAATGATCCCGACCTTGCCGCGAAAATGGCGAAGCTGGGTGACGTGTTCGTAAATGACGCTTTCGGTTCGGCGCACCGTGCCCACTCTTCTACCGTCGGCGTAACCGAGCATTTGCCTTCGGTTGCCGGGCTGCTGATGGAAAAAGAGATCAACTATCTCTCCACCGCGCTCGAAA
>DATGQJ010000252.1:0-4848 GCA_035304265.1 Oceanobacillus sp. | reverse complement strand
ACGTTGAGCAGACAAAGCACATCGTAGCGAAACGATGGTTGCAACTGCCAGTGAGTTGTCTCGTGCATCAGTAGTCTCCTTTAAGAAACTACTTCGTCGATCAGAATGGTTCAATCCTACCAGTCGTGGATCGGTGCTTTTCGCCCGCGCCAGTTCCATTCGCGTTCTTCCATGAAGTGAACGCCGGCTTCGTGAAGGTCCTCGCCCAAGCCGCCGAACTCGATGATCATGTCGGTGAAGGCGCGGGCGGTCTGCACGTTCGGGTTGTTCAGCACCGCGTTCGTCACTTCCATGAAGTTCGCGGGTTTTTCGGGCGCATCTTCCAGCACGCGCATGAACCACTTGTGAAACGGATAGAGAATGCGGTTATGCGCCAGCACAAATCGCCCGCCGAACAGCACCAGATCAGCAACCGAGCGCATGAGTAAATACTGGTTGCCACGCTTCACTGCTTCGGTCACAAACCAGTTGAGCAGCAGCACTTCGTTGTAGTACGCCCGCATCCTCTCTTCGCGCCCTTCTTCGGGATATACCGGAATGGCTTTGATAAGCTCATCCACTTCAGGATTGCGGGAAAAGGTGGTAAACGCATTCACGAAGGCGGAACGGGCGGGTTCGCTGCCATGATCGGCAACGTCACGCAAGAAGGCGAGATCGATGATCTTGCCATCCACATAGCCATCGGGATAATCGGTAAAATCATGGCTGACAAAACCGAACTGGCGCGTGGCACACCGCCGCGCGTACTCTTCGTCGGTGGCGACCAGCACAAAATCCACGTCGGAGTTTTCCAGCGCCCATCCTTTGACGATTGATCCGCCGATGATCAGGGCGATGAAGTTCGGGTCAGGCTCGAAGTGTTCAGTGAGACGTTGTATGGCACGTTGGTGTTGAGGGTACATAAGTTGCTCTCGTTTCGGTGAAAAGTTGGTTGAAAGTAATGCGTAATGAGAAAAGCCAAACTCACATAACTTTATACTTTCCACTTGCCACTTTCCACAAACCTATCCCTAACAGCAACGATTTTCACACCATGCTATAATTCACCTACTGCCCGTCGAGCTAATGGGGAAGCGGACATGCCCATCTACGAACCAAACCGAGTGGAGTACGCGATCACACACGGGCATGTGCGGGTTATACGCGAAGACGGTGACCCCATGCCCGCGTACTGGTCGCACCCGGACATTGGCGGCACGTTCCCGGCGATTGCCCTGATCCACGATTGGTGGGGAATCACCGAAGTCGAACGGCGGTTGGGCAATCTGTTCGCGCAGATGGGCTATTACGTCATCATCCCCGATCTTTTCAACGGCACTGTTGCCCGAACGCCACAGGAAGCGATTGGACTGGTCGAAGCGCTGGGCGATCAGGGGTACTCGTGCATCAATACCTCGCTCCAAGCCATTGAACGCCACATGCGCTCCAACGGCAACGTCGCGGCAGTCGGGCTTGGCATGGGCGGCAGTCTTGCCTACGAAGCCGCATTGAAACGCGCCGATCTCGAAGCGGCGGTTGCCTACTATGGCTTTCCGCAGCGGTATCTGGGACAGTTTCAGAACGCCAAAGCGCCGATCCTTGCTATCTTCGGCGACGATGATCCATATACTCGTCCGAAAGTGATCGAGCAGCTAAAACGCGAACTGGCGCAATCGCCTGAGAAGCACGAGGTCGTCACCATCCCCAACGCCTCGCGCGATTTCTTCCGCGATCCTATGTCAACGGCTGGCACGCTTGCATGGGACAAAACCCTCGCCTTCCTCGAAGCGCATCTTGGTGGTCCGCCGCGTCCGGCAGCAACCCCCAGCCGTTTATAACGTCACATCAAGGGAAACTATGGTAGACCTTCGCGCGATCCAGCGCCCATTGAAAGAGCAGTATCGTAGCGACGGCGACTCTGCACCCCGCAAATCGAAACCCATTGGAATTCAGCAAGTCAACCATGATCTGTGAAGTCTGGCAACTTGGGCGCATGGCATATGCCGATGCGCTGGCGCTGCAAATGCAATTGAGCGAAGAACGCGGCACAGCCGAGGGTGTGGATCGTCTGCTGCTGCTTGAGCACCCGCATACCTACACGCTCGGCTCGTCCGGTCACGAGGAATACGTGCTCTGGTCGCACGAAGAACGCGAACGGCTCGGCATTGAACTGTTCCGCGCGGATCGCGGCGGGGATGTGACCTATCATGGTCCGGGGCAAATCGTCGCCTACCCCATCTTGCAGCTTCCGCGCGACCATGAACTGCGCACCAACGTTTTCGGCTACGTGCGCAGTCTGGAACAGGTCATCATCGGCACGTTGTGGGCTTACGGCATCAAGTCAAAGCCCATTCCCGGACTGACCGGCGTGTGGGTGGATACGCCGCGCGGGGATGAGAAAATCGCCGCGATTGGCGTGCGTATCAACGTGAAGGCGGTGACGCGCCACGGCTTCGCCCTGAACGTGAACACCGATTTGCACTATTTTGATGGTATCATTCCCTGTGGTATCCGCGACAAAGGCGTGACCAGCATGGCGGCACTGCTCGGCGCTCCGGTAGACGAGACGGACGTGCAACGAACGCTGATTGAGCAGTTTGGCGCGGTTTTTGGTTACGAGATGGTCGAATCCACACGGAGGCAGGCATGAAAACGAATCGGGTGTCATTGATTATTATTCCTGTGGTTCTGATTGCTTTTATAGCAGTCGCCCTCTTCGCCACCCAGACTCCAGCCAGAGACGCCAACGCGCAGGACACGTCTCTGTCCATGCGCTCGCTGCTCGAACGGCTGCGAGCGAGGATGGACGCCGACCCCAATTTCCTCGTCACCGTTCAGTTCTTCGATCCCCCCGTACCCGAAACCAACCAGTGGATCATCCCCAGTAACCTGACCGAAGAAGGTTCAACACGGCGTTTCGGCGAAATCGGCGACGAGTACGTTTGCTTTGCCGAAGTGGGACCCAGCTTCAACAACTCGGTCTGTGTGCTCTACAGCAACATCTCGATGGTGATTTACAGCAACTAGCGCCGATGAATACGCTGGCGAAAGTTCAGGCGGACTTCGACAGACTGGCGCTGCTTTCGGATGATGGATGGAGCCATAACAGCCACTACCATCCCTTTTTGCTCAAACACGTCCCACAGCACATCGAAACCGCGCTGGAGATCGGCTGTGGGACGGGCGGATTTTCGCGGTTGCTGGCACAGCGGGCAGATCACGTCCTCGCGCTTGACCTGTCACCGCAGATGATTCGAATCGCCAGAGAGCGCTCGGCAGACTACCCGAATATCGAGTACGAAAGAGCAAACGCCGAAGTACGGGAACTCCCCGAAAGCGCATTTGACTGCATCGCCACGATTGCGACCATGCATCATCTGCCGTTGGAAGCGATGCTCCTGAAGATGAAACGCGCCCTGAAACCGGGTGGCGTGCTGCTGGTTCTCGATCTCTACCAAGTGGAACAATGGGGCTGGCAGGATGTGGTGCGAAATGCCGTCGCCATGCCCTACAGCTTCTGGCTGAAATTATTCAAGACAGGTCGCCTGCGTCCGCCCCGTGAAGTGCGCGAAGCATGGGAAGAACACGGGAAGATCGATCACTACCTTTCACCTGAGCAAATCCGCTCGGCGTGTGCGGAACTGCCGGGAGCGAAAATCCGGTTTCACCTGCTGTGGCGCTATTCGATCATCTGGAAAAAATAATCTCATCTCGCTCCAATCTCGATGTGATACATTGCAAAGCACATTACAGATACAGGAGCGCGAATCGAATGACCCAGCAGGCATCTTTCCCCGAAGAAATGGACGAAACCGAACAGGCACGCGAGGAAAACCGCGACGAGTGGATGGACATCTTACAACAGAAGGAGCTAGACGAAGGCGACGTAACCGAGTCCGAGATCATGCCCGGTGATCTGGAACTTGCCGAAGAGACGCTTGACGACGAGTTGTTGAACGAAAACGGGATGCACATCGAAGAGGACGACGAATAGCGCTCCTGCGATTGTGATAAACTTTGCACATCGAAAACGCGGGAAAACGATTTATGGCGGCACTCAGGCTGTTTACGTTCGCTGCTCTCTTGGGCATGATCACGGCGTGCAGCCTGACCAACCGTACTCCAATCATCGTTGAGGAGACAACGCCGGAATCGCGCCCCATCGTTTACTACTATTTCGCTTCCGGGGACGATTTTCCGGCGGGCAGCGTGGTCATCTTGGCGGACTCGCTCGTGCTTTCGCCGACGGCTATTCCCGGCAGCGCCGATGTCGCCGCTAATATTCAGGCGGCGTTGCAGGCAGCAATCGCTGATCCGCGCAATGCTTGGACGAGCAATGATCTCACCCTCACCAGCGTTACCTTTGACAACGGTCATGCCGAAGTGGTTTTGAGCGGCGAGATTTCCGGCGCAGGCGACATTGTACGGATCGCGGCGCGAATGCAGTTTCTACTGACGGTATTTGCCGAGCCTGCGGTGCAAACGGCGACGATCACGCTCAATGGGGAAAGCATTGGCAACCTCGGCATCAGCCACAGCAGCGAAGCCAAACCCGCCGATTACGCCTACACCCGCGCTGAAATCGAGCAATTCATCGCAGAAAACGCCCTTTCTTAAGTCGCTTGCGCGGCGCGAGGTTTCCGCCTTTAATAGACACATTGCGGCAAACACTAAAAGGGGGAAACGCACATGCGCGTTGGGTGTGGCTGTCTTGTCTATATCCTGCTCGTCTTTCCACTGCTGCTGATTTCGATACTGCTGGCGGGCATCATCACGTGGGCGCTGGATCGGAGCTTTTACGAAGAGTCGCTCGCCAATTCCGGATTTTACGAGGAACTCTGGGAGCAAGGGTCGTTCAATTTGAGTGGC
>DATGQJ010000251.1:0-4356 GCA_035304265.1 Oceanobacillus sp. | reverse complement strand
GTGGGTTGCGCTCATTTGCGGCGCGGCAATGCTGCTGGTACATGCCATGAACAGCCACGCCAGCGCTGCGCAAGATGTACCTGTTGCTGTCGTCAACGACTGGCTGCATCTGCTGGCGTCGTCGCTGTGGTTTGGCGGCTTGGCGGGGTTTGTGGTGGTGCTGCCCCGCTCGAACCTGACCGCGCCGCAAACGGGTGAGTTGGTTGCGGCGTTTTCCAATTATGCCCGCGCTGCCGTTGCCGCGCTGCTCATTACCGGATTGTATTCCGCGTGGCTGCACATCGGCTCGGTTGAAGCGCTGATGGGAACGGCTTACGGACGGGCGCTGCTGGTCAAGTCGGTATTATTTGCGCCGCTGCTGGTGATTGCGGCGGTCAACCTTTTGCTGACGCGACGAGCGCTGCTTGCCGGAAAGACACGCTGGAACGGTTGGCTGCGCGGCTTGGTGGGTGTGGAAGTGACGCTGCTGATCGGCATTCTCGCCGCCGCCGCGTTAATGACCGCGATCAATCCGGCGCGTGGGGTACAGGCGATGCGAACCGCTGTGGCGGCTGCGCCCGTAACTGCCGAGGCGAACCCCTATTTCGAGATGCAGACTACCGACGATGTGATGGCGCATCTGGATATTGTGCCGGGAACGGTGGGCGAAAATACGTTCGCGGTTACGCTGATCGATCTTGATACAGGATTGGTCATCGACGATGCTTCGCTGATTCGCTTGCGCTTCAACAATCGTGAGGTTGGTGGTCAAAGCGAACTGCGTCCTGAATTGCAGGAGAACGGCGTTTATGAAGCCAGCGGCACGAATCTGAGCATCCCTGGCGACTGGCGCATCCGTATGACGATTCAGCGCCCCGGCGAATTCGACAAAGTGTTGGATTTCGAGGCGACGATACAACCGCCGTCCACGCCACCGCCGCCTGTGATCGACACGACCATTCCTCTATCGGATCGTGGCGCGGCGGCGCTGCTTGCCGGATATGGGCTGCTGGCAATCGGTGGATTCTTCGGAGCACAAACCCGCCTGCGCCGTTTGCTGAGTGGTACGGGCGTGCTGACCGTCGCGCTGGTGATCGCTGGCGCGGTCAGTATGGTGACAGGCGCGGCGCTGGTTTACGGCGGAAGCGGATCGATCACGGTGCGGGGCGCGTGGGCGCGTCCTGCGCCAGCGGGCGCGACGGGGGCGGTCTACCTCACCATCGACAATACCGCTGACCGGCTGGCGCGGGTGATTGGGGCGGAAACGGAGATGGCTGCCCGTGTGGAACTGCACCGCACCGTGATTGAAGGCGAAATCGCGCGAATGCAGCCGCTCGATACGCTGGAAGTGCCGCCCGGCGAAACGTTGCGGATCAGTCCGCCCGGCACGCATTTAATGTTGGTCGATTTGCAGGATGATCTGATCGAGGGCGAAACCTTCCCGCTTACCCTCACGTTCGAGTCGGGGGAAGTGGTTACGCTCGACGTGCGCGTGCAGATGATCGCGCCGGAGTAAAAGACGTAGACCGTATCTGGAAATCGGACGTTGGGCGAACACATAGGTTCGCCCTGGGGTAGGGGCAGACCTGCGTGTCTGCCCGTCGTGTATCCGTGATTTTCAGACACGCTCATGAAAAGGACTCGACAAGTGCCGAGTCCTTTGTTTGTGTCTATGCCTGTGTTTGCCACGGGAAGTACATATATTTGATGTGAGGACCGGAGAGTTCATCGGTCAGGTCTTGGAGCAGGACGGGCGTGTGGTTGTTATTGTCCGTCACCCAGATCATCCCGTTTTCCACCCGCTCGACGTACATCACGTGTCCGAAACGGTCATTGGCGAAGGAATGTTCCGGCTGCATGACGATCACCGAGCCAGGCAGCGGCACGTCGCCAACGGTGATCCCATATTCGGGATGCGCCATCGCGTTGTCAATCCACGTCATGGCGTTGCCGGGAATGCCGGGCGGGATGGGCATTCTGGTGCAAACCCAGTTGACGCAGTTGACCGAGTTATCCTCTTGCCGGGTGGCGTTCAGGATAGCGTCAATGGTGCGCGAGCCTTCAAGACTGGCGATCAGATCAAGGTCTGCGCCGGGTCCGGGACGCACCCGTTCCAGCCGCGTCTGGATTTCGTTGATGCGGGTTTGTAGGTCGGCGATGCGTGCCTCTGAACTGGCGATCTGGTTGTCGATGTTGGCGATTTCGTCGCGCAGCGCCTGCACGCGGGCGTTTTCGGTATTCGCCCCGGCTGCTTCAAGCCGAGACGTGAGATCGTTCAGTTGATCTTCGACTGCCTGCCGCCGCGCCCGTAGATTTTCCAGATTTTCCTGTTCAGCGGCGATTTGCTGCTCATGTTCGCCAATCTGATCATAGAGCTGTCGATTCGCGGCTGACATATATGCTTCCAGCGGCGCAGGTTCGGGCGGTGTTTCCGGATCGCTGGAATCCGTCGTTTGCTGAGAACCGCTGCCGCCAGAGCCGCCATGTGAACCGCCGCCTGTTGTCCCCGTACCACCCGTTCCACCGGGTGCGGGTGGGATCGGTGGAGTGCCGCCGGGGGGTGGTACAGGGAATGAGCCACCGGGGGGCGGGGACTGAGGATGCGTGCCTTGATCGTTTGGATCGATGTCTGGAATTGTGCCTCCATCGCCGGGTTCACCCATCCCATGACCAGTACCATCATCTTCGGCAGCTTGCCCAATCGCTTCTGCGGCATCTTCAAGCAGTCTTGCCACGTGGCGCACCTGAATGGGCCACTCATCCATCCACGTCGTTTTGCTCAGGAAGTTGTTGTGAAAAGCGGTTGCCGCCGGACTTACAAAACCACGTGCTATCAAACTTTCGACGATCTGGTTGGTCGTCTGAACGGCATTCTCGATGTTGTTGGCGGCAGTTTCCAGATTCTCAGCAGCATCTTGTAACTGGCTTATTCGAACTCGTACTTCGTTTGTGATCATGACTACCTCACCAACTCATAACGCCGACAGATCGATGAAAACCGGAGTCGGCGTCTCGGTTGCTTCAGTGCTTGCAGGAATGATGACTAACCGTCGCGGCGTGCTGTCTATCGGAATCTCGAAGACGACCCAGCCGTTGGTGCTGCGTCCTTCCGCGACAGGCTGGAATAGATTCTCGCCTGTGATACCGACATTGTCCATCGCAGGAATGTTGGAACCATCGTCCAGTTCAAGTAACAGCCGTGCCTGCGGAGGATTGGCACAAATCCCCTGTCGGCATTCAAAGATCAACTTCAATGCGTAGAAACGCGCTCCGGTAATGGGGGTGAGCACCACCCGTTCCCGTATATCGGCTGCTCGCTGCGAATTGTTTTCGACAGAGGTGATTTGCAGGACTCCGCGAGCATACTGCGCCTGGAAAAGCTCAGGTGCAACCGGAGTGCTGAGATTGGGAAGATTCAAAGGCGTCGCCAGATCGCCAAGAATTGCGCCGGGTGTTGCCGCGCTCGGCGATGGCGTGACATTCTGAACTGTGCCTGTGCCGGGGTTGAACACGCTGAAGAGAATAAACGCCAATGCGCCGCCGAGAACCGTAAACAGCGCCGCCTTCCACGCGCTCACGCCGAGGATCGAGAGACCATTTCCGCCGCGCGAACCGGGCAGCGGCTTATTGCTATACTTGCGTTCGTCTTCAATATAGGCTCTGGCGTAACGCGCATAGCGGTTGTTCTCACCGGTTTCTTCCAGTAATCTATGCAGCCGTTCTATACGCGCCTCGCGTGTTTCCTGCGCCTGCGCTTCGAGCCAGAGCATCATCGGCGTTGGCTTGGAGTCTTCCGCTTCTTTGCGGTATTCCTCCAGCAAGCGCCGGGTCTCGGTACGAGCGCCGTTAAAGAGCGCAATGTTTGCCTTGATCAGTTTCGGGTGCAAGTAACTCTCTCCAAATCAGTCATTAGTCATTAGTCGTTAGTCATTAGCTTTTAGCTTTAGAATAAGACTTGCCAGCATACGTTGTATCCCTAGAGCCTATCTGGAAATTTGTTTTTCCGTAGAGTTCCCATCGGGCGAACACATAGGTTCGCCCCTACACGACTCGTTTGTAGGTAGGGGCAGACCTGTGATACCCCTCATCCCCCAGCCCCTTCTCCCACGCGAGCGGGGAGAAGGGGAGCAGGGTAATCACGACATCAGGAATGTTACTACTCAACATCGCGTATTGTTGCACAGTTGATAGGACGATTTCTGCCATACAGTCAGCTTTCTGAAATCGCTCATCTATTTTCCTTGACTAACGACTAAAAGCTAACGACTAACTGCTTCCTTTCTTCGGCTTCTTTGTGGTCGTGAGCAAATCCTGAATCAAGCCCGGTGTGTCAATCGTCAGATCGCCGTAACGTGCTGTGCGAACCGGAGTCTCCGG
>DATGQJ010000250.1:0-5613 GCA_035304265.1 Oceanobacillus sp. | reverse complement strand
ACGGTATTCGTGATATAATAAGCTTGCGATGTGGAAATAGTGAGACACTTTAGTCTCCACCACATAGGTGTTGTGGTTAGACACCTGATAAGCCAGTATAGTAGACAAAAAATCTACATTTTTTGTGGATTTCATTGTTCTCAAAAGAGTACCCCCAAGACTTCCTCGCAATTCTGGAATCTGTGTACTTAGAGGCTATAGCAAAACCACGAATTCCAGCCAGGAGGAAGATTCAAATGGCTCGCACACAAGGTACAGTGAAGTGGTTTAATGGCGACAAGGGCTACGGCTTCATCACCCAAGAAGGTGGTCCCGACCTGTTCGTCCACTATTCCGAAATCCAGTCCAGCGGTTTCCGCACCCTCAACGAAGGCGACAAGGTCGAATTCGAGGTGACGGACGGCAAGAAGGGTAAGCAGGCAAGCGCCGTTACCATTCTCAGTCGCTAGTCTGAAAACTGTCAAACAGACCCGTTCTCACGCGAGAACGGGTTTTTGATTCAACCGAAATTTTACATATTCGGTGAAATATGAGATACTGAAAGATAGCTAAGTCTCCTATCTTCTTGAAGGTCTGGGTACTCCACCCTTCCAGAAATCGCAGACCGTTAAGTTATCCCCGCCCTGCTTCAGTTAAGTTAAGAAAGTATGGCAACAATGAATCTTGATTCACTCTCCAACAAACAACTCAATGAATTGGAGCGATTGGCAAGCGAACTTCGGGTCATGTTGAAGCGTGCCAAGTTACAGGATGAGGCACTCACCAAGTCGCTCTATACGCTCGAAGACGAAGCACGAAAAGTACGCTGCCAGCGATTCGACGAAGCCAATCCTCAATTTCGAGGGTATTGAAATCCGGCGCATGGTGTAATTCCTCACAACTGTAGAATCCCTTCCCTACAGAACCGACGCTTTCTGGTCTATAATGACACCTACTCCGTAACCGTCATGCTCTACAGGATTTTCTAGTGACCAGTACAAAACCTGTTCGCACGCGCTTTGCACCTAGCCCTACCGGCTCGCTGCATATCGGTGGGCTGCGTACCGCTCTGTTCAATTGGATGTTCGCCCGCCATCATCAGGGACAGTTCATCCTGCGCATCGAAGACACCGACCAGAAACGTTACGATCCCAACGCCCTGCAAACCTTGATTGAGGCGATGCGCTGGGCTGGATTGGATTGGGATGAGGGTCCCGACGTGGGAGGACATCATGCCCCCTATTTCCAGTCGGAACGACTCGAACTGTACCAGAAATGGGCAAACTGGCTGGTCGAACAGGGCAAAGCCTATCGCAGCTACGAGACGCCGGAAGAACTGGAGCAGATGCGTAAGGAGCAGGAGGCGCGTAAAGAACCGCCGGGTTACAACCGCGCTCATCGCTATCTAACGCCAGAACAGCGTGCCGCATACGAAGCGGAAGGTCGTCCATCGGTGATACGGTTTGCTTTTCCGCTAGAGGGCGAAACGATAGCGAACGACCTTGTACATGGCGAAGTCAGGTTCGAGAATGCCCGCCAGCAGGACGCGGTGCTGCTGAAATCGGATGGCTTTCCCACATATCATCTCGCCCACGTGGTGGATGATCACTTCATGGAGATTTCCCACGTGATGCGCTCGGCAGAATGGCTCCCGTCACTGCCGCTGCACGTGCAGTTGTGGAAGGCGTTCGGATGGGAACTCCCCGAATACGTGCATTTGCCGGTCATGCTCAACCCCAACGGCAAAGGCAAAATGAGCAAGCGCAATCCGCCCAAGGATTCGCACGGCAACATCATCCCAATTCATGTGCATGACTACATGAAAGCAGGTTATCTGCCAGACGCGCTGGTCAACTTCCTTGCCAATATCGGCTGGAACTTCGGAGACGAGCGTGAGGTCTTCTCGATACAAGAGGCAATTGAACGCTTCGACCTGACACGCATCAATCCGGCAAATTCGGCATTCCCGCCGGAAAAGCTCGAATGGCTGAACAGCGTCTATATCCGTGAAAAGAGTGACGAAGAACTGGCACGTTTACTGCGCAAGCCGTTGGAAGACGCGGGCTTTGAAGTCAATATGGACGTGCTGCTCAAAGTCGCGCCGCTGGTCAAAGTGCGCATCAAGACGTTGAACGATGTTGTGCCAATAGCAGGGTTTTTCTTCCGGGAGGAGTTCATTCCGGCAAAGCCCGAAGCGATCATCCAGAAGAAAATGGATGCTGAGGCGACGGTACGAACGCTCGAAGCGGCTTACGAGATACTGTCGCAGATTGATGAGGCGAATTTCCTCACGCAGACGCTGTATGATGCGGTTCAGCCTCTCACAGAAAAATTGGGCGTGAACAACAGCCAGCTTTTCGGCGCGTTACGGGTGGCAGTGACCGGACAGACGGTTTCGACCCCCACGTTTGAGACGATGGAAATCATCGGCAAAGCAGAAACGCTCAAGCGTGTACACCTTGCCATAGACATTGTAAGCGGACGTGCCGCCGTTTAGGGATTAGTAGCGCAGGTTCAATCCTTGATCGTGTCTCACGCTCGTGATACAATGCCAGCGCAATAGTGAGGGATAGTTCAACGGTAGAACAGTGGACTCTGGATCCATTAATCCTGGTTCGAATCCAGGTCCCTCAGTTAGTCCCCTACCCGGACAACCGAAGGTCAGCGGAGTAGGGGTACAGAGATAAGGGCGCTGTGCGTGGGGATTAATTCCCGTCCCATCCCGCTTGTCCTAAGCGCGCCGTGAAGCTCTTTTGTTCTTGCAGCAGCCCTTTTTGCACTGCCTGATCCCACTGGTTGGGTTCCAGCAGTTGGGTACTCTGGGCGACGAGCAGCAGCTTGAGCTTATTCAAACGCTTCATAAAAGCCCCAATCTCCTCGTTCGTGAGCAAATCGCTCAGGATCAGGCGGAACAATTCATCCGGGATAGTCAAAATCGCCGTTGCCATCTCCTTATCGACATATTTGCTGAAGCCCGGGTATTCACGGTAGATGTTTCCTACCTCATTTCGTGTCCCAAAGGATGCATCATTGTCAATGCCGGTGACGCGCAGCACGTTGCCTCGGTTGTCAAATTCGATGAAGTAGTTACCCTCATTCCGGTCAATCTGACCAGCGAGCGCGTCCAGCAGTTGCAATTTTGAAAGCTGGCGCATCAGATTTGGATCCTGAGTTGAAATTTCGTTATTGGCGTGCTGCGCTTGATTGGTGATGCGACCCGCTTTACCCAGATCACCAGCGCGTGAACCTCCCGCGCCCTGCATCAGGCTGCCCATAGTGGTTTCGCCGCCGACAGTTCTCAGCGCAAACTGTGTACGCGCAATCACGTTGGCGCTCAACAGTTGATCCAACCGATAGGTGGCGACATCGCGGTTTGCCGAGCGCACGTTATTCAGATCAATCCCCGCATCCGTTGCCGTGTAATAGGCGGTTGTCATTGGATCGCTCTCATCCAATCCTTCCGGTGCAGTAATCTGATTGACGTTCTTTTTGAAGTAGGAGGTCTGGTTGTTGGATTCATACTTGGCAAGCTGGTTGATGCCACCGCCTACCGTGCCGACGAAATCGCCTTCGTTCGTGTCCAGTGGTCCGGGCTGTGTGCGTAAAATCCCGCTGATTCTGGTTTGGTTACGGACATGCTGTGACACGGTGGAAACTTGATTAGCATAGGTCATCATGTCGGTGATGGCAGATGTTTTCTCGTTCTGTACCTGTATCTTCATGCGAAGGAAGTATTCCGCTTTTTCGCCTTCTTCGCCCTGATACGCATCACAGGCGTTGATCACGCGGTCCATGCGTCGCAAGACTTCGGCGAGCCGATCCATCACCTCACCGCGCGTTTTTCCGGCATTGGTGTTCGTGACATACGCATGGTAAGCATCTACTTCATCCAATACATGCTTATACTTGGTCGAATTCTCCTTAAGTGTGGGTCCCACAAAACCGAACAGTTTCACGTCTTTGTGTGGATTACCGAGCGTAGCAATGATGGTATTGCGGGTGGGCATACGCTGAATACCGCCACCGAACATATGAAGTACGGCACGGTTGCCAATCGTTCGTTGAAGCTGAAGGATTGCAGGCTGTATTCGATTATGAGGCAAGTCGGAAGCGTTGTTTTTTGTGACACTTTTTTTTGCAGGGCTATGTGAGGTTTGGAGGGGTTGCTTCGGCACAGGCTGCTCCGTTCTCCTTGGCGGCGTTGATACCAATAATTGTATATTTTGTCGCATCTATGGGACAAAAAGGTTCACAAATGTCTGACCGCACAAATGGAGATAAGGGGCAGGAAGCCGCCCCTTTGGTTTCCGGTCATTACTCCCGGTCTACCAGATACGGGGCAGCAGACGGTAGCGTGTTCTGTTGGGCAAAATCGGCATAGCCGGGAATTCTTCGCGCAGCACCATCAGTGGCGACAGGAGTAACCCTGCCGTTTTTTGTTCCCCTGACGCACTCTCAACTAGGACAACCGGGTACTGTGGACAATTGTAGCATCCCCGTGACTCAGGGTTACAATAGGTGCGTTTTAGTCGCCGTCTCACGGTTTTGTCGCCCCGGAGGTGAACCCCATTGTGAGACAGATCGTAGAGTGCGTTGCCAATTTCTCTGAAGGACGACGCACGTCCATCATAGACCAGATTGTTGAGGCAATCGGCGCGGTGCCGAAGGTTCATATTCTTGATCGTGAAAACGACCCCGATCACAATCGTTCCGTTATCACCTTCATCGCTCCGCCAGATGCCATCATAGAAGCCGCTTTTCAGGGTATCGTCGCTGCCGCCCGCCTGATTAATATGGACGAACATCGAGGTGAGCATCCACGTCTCGGTGCCGCCGATGTCGTCCCATTTATCCCCATCGAAGGGGTTGACCTTAATGACTGCGTGCTGCTCGCTCGCAAATTGGGCGAACGGGTGGGCAATGAGTTGAACATCCCGGTCTATCTTTACGAAGCGGCAGCAACACGCCCGGATCGTGAAAATCTGGAAGATGTCCGGCGCGGTCAATACGAAGCGCTGAAAGAGGCAATTGGCATTGACCCAAACCGCGCCCCGGACTTCGGACCATCACGTTTACCCAAAGCGGGCGCAACCATCATCGGAGCGCGTGCGCCCCTTGTCGCCTATAACATTTACCTCACCACCGACAATGTAGAGATCGCCCGACAAATCAGCAAAGCCATGCGTCATTCTTCGGGCGGTTATCGCTACGTCAAAGCGCTTGGGCTGCTGGTGGATGGTCAGGCGCAGGTCTCCATGAACCTGACCGATTACAACAAAACGCCCATCCACCGGGTCGTCGAATCCGTCCGTCGAGAGGCGGCACGTTACGGAGTGGGAATCCAGCGCAGTGAAATCGTTGGGCTGGTTCCGCAGCGTGCCCTGCTGGACGCGGCTCAATGGTATCTGCAAATTGACGATTTCAAGCCGGAGCAAGTGCTAGAAAATCGGCTGGCGGATGCCTTACAGGAAGCGGGAGAGAGTCTCAACCCCACCTTCCTTGATGAACTTGCCGCAGGAACGGCTACCCCCGGCGGTGGTGCGGCGGCGGCTTACGCGGCTGCCATGGGCGCGGCGCTGTGCGAGATGGTCGCCCGTCTCACCGTCGGGAAGAAGAAATATGCCGATGTCGAAG
>DATGQJ010000249.1:0-10196 GCA_035304265.1 Oceanobacillus sp. | reverse complement strand
GGCAGCGCAAGCGTGCTGGATATGGGCGACGGCGTAGCGCTGCTGGAATTCCACAGCCCCGCCAACGCGATTGACACCGACGTGGTCGAAATGACGTGGAAGGCGCTGGAACTGCTGGATACGCAGTTCGACGCGCTGGTGGTGGGCAACGACGCCGAACGCTTCTGCGTGGGCGCGAACCTGTTCATGGTGGCGATGGCGGCGCAAGCCGGACAATTGGATGAATTGGAAAAGACCATCAAAGCCAGTCAGGACGTGATGCAAGCGCTGCGTACTGCTCCCAAGCCTGTTGTGGTCGCGCCGCACAACATGGCGCTTGGCGGTGGCGCGGAGTTCATTATGGCGGGATCGCGGGTGGTCGCTCATGCAGAACTGTATGCCGGATTGGTGGAAGTCGGCGTCGGCTTGATCCCCGGCAGCGGTGGCTGCAAGGAAATGCTGCGGCGAGTGGTCAATCCGGTGATGGCGTCGCATCCCAATGCCGACGTGCTGCCGCATCTTCAGAAGGTGTTCGAGCAAATCGCGCTGGCGAAGGTGAGCGAGAGCGCGAAACAGGCGCGTGAGATGGGCTTACTTTCGCCCTGTGACCGCATTGTGATGAACCGCGCTCATCTATTGGGTGAGGCAAAGCGCGAGGCGCTGCACATGGCAGACGGCTACATTCCACAGCGGGCGGGCAAAGTGTATGCCGCCGGACGGGATGCATATGCCGCGCTGTTGATCGGCATTGAAGGCTTTGTCGAGAGCGGCTATGCCAGCGAACACGACGCGCTGATCAGCAAGAAACTGGCGTTCGTCCTGACGGGCGGGGCGATCTCCGAGCCGGGTTGGGTAGATGAGCAGGTGATCCTCGATCTGGAGCGTGAGGTGTTCCTCGAACTGCTTCAGACCGAAGAGACGATGGAGCGCATCGGCTACATGCTGCAAAACAACAAGCCGCTGAGGAATTAGTGTAAAAGGGGCAACCGCCGGTTGCCCTGAAAGGAAGGGGATTGGTTATGTCAGTTAAACAACACCTCCTCACAGTCGAAGAGTTCGAGCAGTATGCCGATTCGCCGGAGAATGCGGAACGTCTGCTGGAACTCGTCAATGGCGAAATCGTGGAGAAGCCGATGCCGACGGAAGAACACGGAGTAATCACTGGCAATATTTATGGTCCCCTCTGGAATTTCGTCAATCCGCGCAAACTTGGGCGAGTGGTGGTTGAAGTCCGCTATCGCAAACCCGGTGATCAGCATAATGCGCGTATTCCAGACATAGCATTCAGCAGCGCAAAACGGCCACTCGTGAAGCAGGGTAGTGTTCCCGAACTGCCCGATCTGGCGGTGGAAGTGCTCTCACCCGATCAATCGCTGAAAGAACTGCGTGAGAAAGCGCGTTATTTCGTCGCGAATGGTGTGAAACTGGTGTGGCTTGTCATCCCCGAAAAGCGGCTCGTTGAGGTTTATACGCCGGAAGATGAATGGGTACTGAATGAGGATGACACACTGACCGGCAGAGATGTGCTTCCCGAATTCAGTTTGCCTGTGCGTGATGTGTTCGCCGATCCGATGGCGTAACCGTGCGATTTGAGCGTCTCAGAGCGTCTAAGAGTTCAGAGTGTTGAAAAGGATTGTTTAAGATGAGAGAAGCAGTAATCGTCGCGGCGGCAAGAACCGCTGTTGGCAAAGCGAAAAAAGGTGTGACTCGTAATGCTCGTTCCGATGAGATGGCGGCAACCGTCATTGAAGCGGTGATGCGGCAGACTGAAGGCAAGCTCGACCCCAACGAGATTGACGACGTGGTGATCGGCTGCGCGATGCCCGAAGGCGCACAGGGCATGAACTTTGCCCGCGTGATCGCGCTGCGGGCGGGGCTTCCGGTGGATGTGCCGGGGCAGACCGTCAACCGCTTCTGTTCCAGCGGCTTGCAGACCATCGCCAGTGCTGCCGAGCGCATCATCGCCAACGGTGCAGACGTGATCATCGCGGGCGGAGCCGAAACCATGTCGCTTGTGCCCATGACGGGTTTCAAGATCAGCCCGAATCCGTATATGGCGGAGAACGAACCCGAAGTCTACATGAGCATGGGACACACGGCGGAACACGTCGCCGACGAGTTCAACGTGAGCCGCGAGGATATGGATCAGTTCGCCTACGAGAGCCACATGAAGGCGGCGAAGGCAATCGACGCGGGGCTGTTCAAGAGCGAGATCGTGCCCTTCGAGATTGAAGAGACGTTTATCAACGAAGATGGCGAACGTGTGACCGTGAAGCGCATTCTGGACGAAGATGAGCATTTGCGCCGCGACACCACACTGGAAGGACTGGCGAAACTGAAGCCTGTCTTCAAGCAGGGCGGGCGCGTGACCGCAGGCAACAGCAGTCCATTGAGCGACGGTGCGGCGGCAGTGATAGTGATGGAAGCAAGCAAGGCGGCGCAACTCGGTTTGAAGCCGCTGGCGCGTTTTGTCGGTTACAGCGTGGCGGGCGTGCGCCCTGAAATCATGGGCGTGGGACCGATTAACGCCATTCCCAAGCTGCTCAAGCGGCAGGGTATGTCGCTAGATGACATCGACCTGATCGAACTGAACGAAGCATTTGCGTCGCAGTCATTAGCCGTTATCCGCCACCTTGAGATGAATCCCGAACGGGTGAACGTCAACGGCGGGGCGATTGCGCTTGGACATCCGCTGGGCTGCACAGGCGCGAAGCTGACGGTGCAGTTGATCAATGAGATGAAGCGCCGCAACAGTAAATACGGCATGGTGACCATGTGCATCGGCGGCGGCATGGGCGCGGCAGGGATTTTCGAGAATCTGAACTAACTACCGCTAAATTTAGAAGGCGCGAGATTTGTCCCTCGCGCCTTTATTTTTCGGCGGGTGGACGATGTTCTGCGATTATTTCGCGGGCTTTATCGAGATTCGGCGCGATATAGTACCGCTCCCCAAACTGGCGGTAGACCTTGCGAAACACCTGAATCAGACTGCTCACAAAGGAACTGGTTCCCACCACCACAGAGATTCCCCAATTATCAGGATTTTGCGCCGAAAAGCGTTGTGCGTGAGAAAGCGCTCCACCGGGTAAGGCGGAGCTGTTGGTGAGATTGTGAATCACGTTGGTACGATGCGGGACGCTCTTGAACATCTCCACTGCGGTCTTGGTGACTTCGTAGAGTTCGTCCCATGTCCACTTGCCTTCGTAGTCGTACCGAATGACAGTTTTTTCGTCGTTGTCCCAATCGATATGTACTGGCATAGGTTACAACTCTCTAAGTTAACCCAACTTTTTCTACTTTAACTCAAATTATTGTTTTTGATTCATAGAGTTTTTAAACCGATTAAGCCCTTATGAAGTGGCTGCTTTTCCTGTTGTATCATTGAGGCATTCGTGGTGAGTAAAACATGGGACGAATGCATGGCGGTCACGTTTCCGCTTGAAAAATCGCTGATGATACCGAGCGTCCCCATCTGGCGGTTGAGCGTTGCCCAGTATCATCACATGATTCAAGCAGGCATACTCACCGACGATGATCCGGTAGAACTTCTTGAAGGATGGTTGGTCACGAAGATGCCGAAAGACCCCCGCCACAGTCTCGCTACTCAGCTTACTCGTGAAGCGCTTGCCGAAATTATGCCGCCACACTGGTTTGTCGATACGCATGAACCGTTCACGACGGCGGACAGCGAACCGGAACCCGACGTGATCGTGATCTGTGGTGATCGGCGTGATTATGGCGAACGACACCCTTCCCCGGCTGATCTGGGACTGGTGATTGAAGTTGCGGATGCCACGCTGCAACAGGATCGCACGCTCAAACTGCGGCTCTATGCCAACGCGCGTGTCCCTGCCTACTGGATACTCAACCTACAGGATCGCCAGCTTGAAGTGCATACCGATCCGGTTGGAGAGGGTGAGCAGGCAATTTACGCCCACCGCATCGTTTACTTCGCTTCCCAGGATGCGCCCGTCGTCCTTGATGGTGAAGAGATCGGGCGCATTTCCCTGCAAGATTTGCTGGTGTAATACGCTTTACTCGTCTGCATACAGATGTTTGCGCAAATACAGGTAGCTTTCGCGGCATAGCATGGCGGAAATGGCGTGTCAATAATCGAGCAGACGTGGTCGTCTGCTCGAATTGCACTTATTTGTCCTCGTTTTCGAGGTAATTCTTGAGCCGCAGCAGCCGTTCATCCCACTTGGCGCTGAGGTCTTTGACCCATTTATCGACTTCGTTGAGGGGTTCGGGGGTCAGCGTGTAGCGTTTTTCACGCCCGATTTGATGCACCGCGACCAAGCCTGCCTGTTCGAGAATGTGAAGATGTTTGAGAATACCCTGTCGGGTGATGGGGTATTCTTCGGCAAGTTGAGTCGCCGTTTTCGGGCTGTGTTCCGCCAGATTTTCCAACAAGTTCCGGCGCGTGGGATCGGCGAGCGCGGCGAAAACAGGTGTGTTCATCGTCAGTACGGGATGCTCCTCCCTTCCAGATAAGCTTTCAAATTCTCCATAGATATAGTATAGCCACTGCTGGCAAAAAGCTCAGGCTTGCTCACTCCGCTTCCAACATCGCCTTCAAAGCCGCCAGCACCTTGGTATAGCCTTCATTGGTGCGCTTGACCTGCTCTCGGCGAATATCGTCCGGCATTCCTTCAAATCCGGTATCCTTGACCGTCAATCGCGTGCCACCGTTTTCCTCTTCCAGCGTAAAGGTGGTGGTCATTTCGACGGAGTGATACTGCGGCTGTGGGGGCCAATGAATCCCAAACTCGCGCGGCGGGTCAAAGACGGCAATAGTCGCCATCAGCGGATCGTCTTCCGTGCCAAACTTGATGGTCGCGCCGACTTGCAGTACCGGAATGCTCCAGTAATCTGCCCACCATTGTTGAAGCTGCTTATCATCAGTGATCGCCTTCCATACCCGTTCGCGCGGCGCATTGATCCAGATACTTCGCTCAACTGTTGTCGCTTCCATGCTTCCTAATCCTCATCTCACTTTCCATGATGCTGTTTAACAAAATTAA
This sequence comes from Oceanobacillus sp., assembly GCA_035304265.1. Taxonomy (GTDB): domain Bacteria; phylum Chloroflexota; class Anaerolineae; order Aggregatilineales; family Phototrophicaceae; genus Flexifilum. The sequence goes on along the minus strand of DATGQJ010000249.1, from coordinate 5,193 downwards.
TCCGGTGAATACGCCAAACGCCTTTAGCGAAGCGGCAGCGTTTGGCTAGCACAGAAAACCCTGCTGAAGCAGGCTCACAACAGCCGAATTCAGTCGGGTTGAATTTGCTAACCAGATGGCTTCCAGCATCCGGCGTTAAAACCGTATTTAATGGTTAAACACCATTATTGTAACCGGACAGAGAACTCCCCCTCTCCCACGCAAGCGCGGGGAGAGGGGAGAGACTGCTTAGAACCCACCCGGAAACGGCACAGGTTCGCCCTCGGCAACCGCCCGCAGGTTGTCCAGCATCATGCCGTAGCCGAAAGCATTCTGATCCATCTTCATCCAGCGTGAATCATCGGTGTCTAGCTCGTAGCCGGTGTGGGTGATAAACAGCCGTGTGCCGCCGTTTTCTTCTACCAGCCGCCAATCCGTGACGTAGGGGATTTCCGGCGGTACCACTTCCGAGCGTGTGACCAATTGGTTCGGCGGATCGACTACTTCGATCACCTGTGTGTAGGATTCAGTATCGGTTTCGGGATCGTATACCGAAACACGCCCTCCGACGTGCAGTCCTGTTCCGCGCCATTTTGTACCGGGTGAAAACCACATTTCGATTTGATCAGGATCGGTGATGGCGTGCCATACCCGTTCACGCGGCGCATTAATCCAGACGCTGCGCTCGACAGCCAGTTTGTCCTTCGCTTCGCGCCAGTAGCCGAAAAGCGGAGCCACCGCCGCATATGGATGAGGCAGTTCCGCACCTGCGACGTGCGCATTCAGGTTTTCCAGCGCCTTCTCCCAGTGGGTGCCGCTCAGGTTGAGGCGATCATGCCGCGCATCTTCCGGCAGGGTTTCAAATCCGGTCATCGCTACCGTAACCCGCGTGCCGCCGTTTTCTTCATCGAAGGTATAGGTAGTGGCGAACAGCTTGTCCGGCAGGCTGCGGCTGACCACTTTCTGCGGCGGTTCCATCACTTCAAAGATGGCGAACTCCGCTACCATCGGACCCATCGACAGGGAGAGTTTCCCCTGATCATCACGCTTGACCTGCGATCCCGGCATGGCGGGCAAAAACCATTTCGCGAATTGATCGGGATCAGTGACCGCATTCCACACCTGCTGGCGCGGCGCGTTGATCCAGATACTGCGTTCGACGGCGATTTTTTCCACTTTCTCCACCTTTCTTGTGTAACTAAAAGGTTGCATATAAACCCACAAAATAAGATGTTCCAGCACATGCCAGAACATCTTAAGTTGTCGCTAACGAGTGTTCTTGTTGCGGAAGAAGTACATGGTTAGCGGCGCGAAGATCGCAATCAATACGACACTCGCAATCAACGCCGCCATGATTTCCCCGGACGTGATCGTGCCATGCATAAAGCCGCGCACCGCCGTCACTACATGGGTGACCGGATTGATGCTGACGACTACCTGTAACCACGAGGGCATGGTCTGCGGATCGACAAAGATGTTGCTGGCAAAGGTCAGTGGGAATGACGCCATCGAACTGACCATCATCACCGATTCTTGAGTCGGGATGAGCAAGCCGAGCATCGTCCATATCCACGACAGACTGAAGGCGAAGAACAGCAGGAGCGCCAGCGCCAGCACCACGCCCATCACGCCGCCCGCAGGACGGAAGCCCAGTATCAAACCGAGCACGATCACCACCAGCGCCGCCAGTGTGTAGCGCACCATATCGCCAAGCAGCGCCCCGACCAACACCGCAGGACGCCAGAAGGGAAGCGAACGGAAACGGTCAAAGATGCCCTTGGTGATGTCGGTGTTCAGCCCAAGCGCGGTGTACATGCTGATCATCGAAACGGTCATGACCAGAATGCCCGGAATGAGAAACTGCACGTACTCGCCCACCGAACCCGCCAGCGCACCGCCGAAGAGAAACGTGAACATCAGCGTCATCATGATCGGGAACATGGTCACGTCGAACAACTGGAAGGGAACGTGCTTGATTTTCAGCAGCGCCCGCCATGCGAAGGTGATGGACGCGGCGAAGGCGCTCGGACGTGATGGACGGCTCTGGGTTGTGAGCGCCGCTTGCAGTTTGGTTCCGTTGACGGGTTTCGATAGGCTTGGCTGTATCGTGGTCATTGTGCGATCTCCTCGTTTGCTTCGCCGTCGGCGGGTTGTCCGGTCAAGGCGAGGAACACTTCGTCAAGGCTGGGCTGCCCAAGTGAGAAATCGGTGACGACGATGCCCGCGCGGGATAGATTGGTCAGGGTGGTGCCGACCTGTTCGGGGTCTGTCACCTGTGCCGAGAGCGCCGATGGATCAGATTCGAGATGCACGCTCACGCCAAGCGTTTCCGCGACGATCCGTTCCGCTTCAGGACGCTGTTGAGGATCGCGGAGACGTACACGCACCGTACCCGATCCGACGGACAGCTTGAGTTCGCCAATCGTGCCATCGGCGATGATCGTGCCGTGATCGATGATCACAATTCGATCCGCCAGTTGATCCGCCTCTTCGAGATACTGTGTGGTCAGCACAACCGTCGTGCCAGCCGCAAGCAGCGCCCGCACGATGTCCCAGACCTGACGGCGGCTGCGCGGGTCAAGCCCGGACGTTGGCTCGTCGAGGAACAGAATATCGGGCGAAACGACGATGCTGGCGGCAATGTCAAGTCTGCGCCGCATACCACCGGAATAGTTCTTCACCAGTCTATCGGTGGCTTCGACCAGATCGAATGCCTCTAGCAGTTCTCTGGCGCGTACCTTCGCCTGCTTCCAAGAATAGCCCAGCAGCCGCGCGATCATCACCAGATTTTCTATTCCGGTCAGTTCGTCATCGACGGAAGCAAACTGCCCGGTCAGGCTCACGCGGCGGCGCACGGCGTCGGCTTCCTGCACCACGTCATGCCCGAATACTCGAACAGTGCCCGAATCTGGACGGAGCAGGGTCGCGAGGATGCGGATCGTGGTGGTCTTTCCTGCGCCGTTGGGTCCCAACAGCGCCAGCAGCTTCCCGCGCTCGACTTGCAAGTTGACGCCCCTGAGGACTTCAACTTTGCCATACGACTTGCGTAAGTCTTTGACTTCGATGGCGGATTCAGTCTTTACCGCAGCGCCGCGTTCGACGGCTAATGCTTGCACGTATCTCCCTCCTATGTGCAACTGATTGGTTGCATATACTATATCAGAAAAATTGTTCTAGTCAAGTACCTGCGACAAATCCCTTATACGCAGCGCAGAGCGCATCGTTGCGCCCTGCGTTTCAGCGTACCATAGGGTGTTGGGTTGAGTTCAAAGAGGTTGGTGGATGGAATAATGAGTGATGAGGGATGAGTAATGAGTGATGAGTGAAAAGTAGAAAGTTAAAAGTTTCCACTTTCCACTTTTAACTTTTCACTTTCAACTCATTACTCATCACTTCCCCTGCTTATCCATGATTTCTGCCAGACGCGCTTTCAGGGCTGCTCGTCGGGATTGATAGACATCGTCGGCGATTTCGCCCGCTTCGTGCTGCGCGTCCAGTTCGGCGATTTGCAGAATCAGCGCGTCCATCAGTTGAGGAGAGGCTTTGGGGCGGCGGCGTTCTCGTTGGAAGAGAATGAAGCTGAGGATGAGTACCCCCACGCCCACAACGACCATGATGATCGACAAGAGGTTGATGCCGGAACCCCCCATCTCTTCCCCAAGCCCGCCGCGAAGTTGAATGCGAAGCGTGTCGCCCGCCTGCAAGCTAGTCGAGACCGCGTAAGATTGATAGGTGTTATTGCCCAGCGCCTGCGGTCCCGTCGGCACGACCTGATCGCCGCCGACGGTCAGGCTGTCCGGGGAGGTGAGGAAGCGAACTTCTCCTACAACGTCGTAGAGAATCGGCTGCTCAAGCGTCAGGTCGCCGTTGTAGGGCAGCGAGTAGATCACGTGCATGATGTGACCGTCGCCGGGCAACACGGGGGCGGTGTCGATAACGGTGCTGCCGTCCGACGAGATGACGTAGCGCTGTTGCGCATCGGGGACGCTCAGAATCTGCGCACCCGGTGGCAGCACCACGCGCACCGAACCGAACTGTGCCTCGCCAAACATTTCGTCGGTGCTGTACAGGCGATCCGAGACGTTGGCGAAGCTGATCACCTGCGCAATTTCCAGCGAATTTTCAAACGCGCTGATCTGCGTGACCATGCCTTCGATGCGAATAACGCTGGAATCAGACGTGAGTTCGTAGAGGGTGATGGGCAGGTCGAGCGCGTCGAGATCGGGATCGCCGGGGATGATTTCTCTGCCGAAGATACGATCCTGATAGGTGACGGTTGCCACGTAAGTCCAACCCGAACGTATCTCCACGTTCTCAAAAACGAAGGTGCCGTCCTCGTTCAACGTGGTATCAGTTGTGGTTTCGGCGAACTGCGGATCGAAGGCATGGAGCGTGACCGTCATGCCTTCCGGCACAACGCCACCGGCTGTCCCGTTGGTCACTTGTCCGGTGATGTTGATGGTGGCGCTCGGCGCAACAACCTGCGTGGCTTCCGCTTCGGGCGTCGTCACCACGCCGATTGCCGAGAAGTTGGCATTCTCGACGGTTTGCGCCCGCAAGAAGGCAGCAAGTGCAGCCTGTTCTTCTGGCGAAAGCGTGGCATCGGGGAGCATCTCGGCAACCAGCGCCGAGTCGGTCAGATTGACCTGCCTTTCCTGCGGTGGCAGATTATCGAGCGTTTGACCCTGCGCTTCCCATAGTGCCTGTCCTGCTTCCAATTGCTCAGGGGTATAGTGCAGCGTGTAGGTGTACAGCGCGACTGCCCAACGCTCGGATTCGCTCAGGGCATCTTTCCAGGGCGGCATCAGGCGATCTAGCTGCCCTTCGGTGATGATGGTGAACCATTCCAGCGGCGTTTGTTCCTGTGTCGTGGTCGGATCGGTGAAATCGCGCGGGCGGTTGGCGATCATGTTGGGTCCCTCGCCGATCAGCGGTCCGTCACCGCGTCCTTCTGTGCCATGACAGCGGGTACAGTTGGCGGCGAAAATCTGCGCTCCAACCGCAAGGTCGGGCAGTGTGAGAGGGTAGCCAACTTCCGGCACTTCGGTAAACGGCGGAATCGTGGCGACGATGCGCGGTTCGCTGGAAAGCCCACCACACGCGGCAACAATAATGGCGAGGCTAAGGATAAAGACGTTGGTGAGCAGGCGAGAATAATTCATATGGGTTTTAGTCACTCAGCGACCATAGGCGGAAAGTTCCCGTGTTTGCTTC
>DATGQJ010000248.1:0-3194 GCA_035304265.1 Oceanobacillus sp. | reverse complement strand
AATCCGGGCGGTGAAGTGCTGTTCGATGTGCCTGCGCGAGCGGATAACGGCGGTGATGCACTTGTCCCTGCATTGGGGTTGCTGGAAGGCGGGGTTTATTCGATTTTCGTCACCGCTGATGGCAACACCACAGGTGACTTCATCATTTCTTACGGGCGCGGATCGTCGCACCGTGATGTGATGCGCGGGGAAGCGCTACCCGATCAGGAATATGCCAGCGCCATCGAGCGGCGCGGGCTGCGTGACGTGTGGACGATTCTGCTCCACCGTGATGACGTGATCACTGCCAGTGTGCGCACGCAAAATCCCGGCTTCAACCCCGCGCTTGAACTGGTCACGCCAAATGGCACGATACTCGCGCGTGGAGATGACGAGCGGGACAATATCAACCCGGTGATTCAGGATGTTCGTGCTCCAGTCACAGGGCTGTATCATTTGCGGGTGACGGGCGTGAATGCAGGCACGTTCGGACCCTATCAATTGTTCTGGCAGCGCACACAGCCCGCGCCGACGGCAACCGCTCGTACTGCCTCTTATCCGATCCTCACCGCAGACGACATTGTACCGTCGCAGACCTATCTGGATTATCCGTTTCAGGGATTTGCCGGACAACGGGTAGCAATTCAAGTCATTGCCATCAGTCCCGAACTCGATCCTGTAGCAGCGTTGATTGCTCCCGACGGCGCGGTTATCGCGCAGGGTGACGATAGCGAAAACAGCCTTAACCCTATATTTGAGGCAGTTTTACCTGTGACCGGCACTTATCTCTTGCGGATCAACGGCTATAACGGCACGACTGGCGCTGTGGAAGTGCTCGTCGAAGGGCTTCTGGATTAGGGCTGACGAGTCGTAACAAATTTCTCCCCTGCAACGTCTAATTTATGCGCGTTTTCAGGGGGAATAAACGATGCAAGGTTCCGAGAGGAATTTGTCTAGCCTGTTGTTGTTCGAGCAAGCACGCAACACTGCCCGCACGAAGCAGTTTTATGCACGGTTGCTCAGAAAATGCCGCCAACTGCTGGCGCTCAAAGACGTTTATGCAGATGCCGTCGTCGTGGCAGAGCGACGATTGGGTATGCAAACTGTACCCATCAATACGATTCGCGGCAGCGTCAACAAGAATGGCGATTTCGACATCGACTTTTACCCGTTGAAGCCTCACAGTGAGATTCGTTGGCAGCGGCTTGCCAACGCGGTACGAATGGGCGATTCATTGCCGCCTGTCGAACTCATCCGTATATGGGGTATTCACTTCGTGATAGATGGACACCATCGTGTATCTGTTGCCAGAATGCTCAAACAGGAATACATCGACGCCGAAGTGACCGAGATCGAAGTCGCGCCTAAAACCGAAAACGGGTTGTCACGGCTTTGCGATTATATCAACAGGTTCCTGCACAACTGCGCGTAGCCCAGTCACCATTTCATTTCATAGCGCTCCGCTGGTAAAATCGAGGGATGAATCCCAGAGAGCAGCTTGAGCAACATCATCTACTCCCAAAGAAAGGTCTGGGGCAGAATTTTCTTCACGACGTGAACGTGTTGGAGAAAATTGTCGCCGCCGCCGAACTGACGCCTGACGACACCGTGCTTGAAATTGGCGCAGGTACGGGCACGCTCACCGAAGTATTGGCACAAACGGCAAAGCGCGTGATCGCCGTTGAAATTGATGACCGACTTCGCCCTATTCTGGAAGAACGGCTTTCCGCGTATCCCAACGTCGAGATCATCTACAATGATATTCTGGAGACAGATGTTCCGACGTTGGTTGGCGGTGATGAATATGTGGTGGTCGCCAATGTCCCTTACTACATTACCAGCGCCATCATCCGGCATTTGCTCGAAAGCGAACATCGTCCACGCCGTCTTGTCCTCACCATGCAGTTGGAAGTCGCGGAGCGCCTGATCGCCAAACCGGGTGATATGAGCCTGTTGAGTGTGAGTACGCAGTTTTATGCACAGCCCCGTATCATCATGCGCCTGAAACCGGGAACCTTCTGGCCCCGTCCGGAAGTGGACAGCGCCGTCGTGCGCATGGATACTTATACTGAGCCACCTGTTGCCGTCCCCGACGACAAGACCTTCTTTCGGGTGGTTCGGGCAGGGTTCAGCCAGAAGCGTAAACAGTTGAAGAACTCTCTGGGGCACGGTTTGGGCATCGACACGTCCGCCGCCAGCGACTTACTTGAACGAGCCAACATCGATCCGCGCCGTCGCCCTGAAACCCTGACCTTAGAAGAATGGGCAGCGCTGACACGCGAATACGCACAGTAAGTGCAACGAGGCAGCCCGTTTTCGCGTATACTGGAATGTAAGAAATTGTTCTGTTGGGAATAACGTGATGCGAAGACGACATTATGGGTGGTTGGTGGTACTTGCGGCAATGATCGGGATTGCCGTGCTTTCACCTGCCGTCCCTGCTCAGGTAACACTGGTACTGCTTGCTTTATATGCAGTTGCTATAGGCGCGACTTTTCTCAATTTCAAGCCGGAACAACTGCTGGATCGCTCACGTTCATCACTGACGATGATGCGCATGAGCAGTGAAGCCCGCGAAGCAGTTGACCGTGCGCGACGGCGAGGCAGCCTGATTGACAGCAATCTTACGCTGCTCGACATTGGGTTAATCACATCCCAGTCGAACCGTGACGGCATGGTCATGCATCGCACCCGCAGCGTCTCCAAAGATGATGACGGTGTGCGTCCTTTCATCACCCTGCACGTTCAACCGGAAAGCGCCGAACAAACAGCGTTGATCCGATTCGAGATGATTGACCATAATGGACAGTCGCAATACGTTCACGAGATGCGAACGTATTTGCGCGATGGCGAAATGAACATTCTCGCCGACCATCATCTTCCGCTGGCAGGCAACGATCAAATTGTCGGTGCAGGCGATTGGGACTTGAGGGTATCCATCAATGGAAATCTCATCGGCGCACACGCCTTTAATCTCACGCCATCGATCAGCGAACGGCTCGGACGGCGCGAACCTTCGGCAGCAGAGGCTGCCCGTCCGCGTCTGCGCCAGAGCGACGACGAGGCACCGATGAGCCTTGAAGAACTGCTGCGCAGCGAGTCGGCACGTAGTCGTGAGAATCGCAGTCGGTAAGGGGCGACGAGATGGAGGAAGCACACACAAATCGTCGTATGGTGCAGATTGGTCTTGGCATCTTACTGGTCATTCTGGGGCT
>DATGQJ010000247.1:0-3394 GCA_035304265.1 Oceanobacillus sp. | reverse complement strand
CCTATCAAGATCGTAACCAGATCGCGCTGGCGCTCGGCACTCCCGAAGAAGCCATTCGCGTGAAAGGTACACTGATCGGCGGCGGGTTCGGCGGCAAAGAGGACATCGCCGGACAGATTCACGTGGCGATGTTGGCGAATGCGACCGGGCGTCCGGTCAAGATGCTGTATTCGCGGCAGGAATCACTGCTGTTCCACCCTAAACGACACGCGACCATCATCCGCATCAAGACCGGGGCGAAGCGCAACGGCATGTTGACGGCGGTAGAAGCCGAACTCTACGGCGACGGTGGGGCATATGCCAGCCTGAGCGATAAAGTGATGACGCGGGCGACGACTCACGCGACGGGTCCGTATGTCGTGCCCCATGCCAAAATCGACTGTTATGCGATGTATACCAACAATGCGCCATCCGGGGCATTTCGCGGCTTTGGCGTGACCCAGAGCGCGTTCGCGGTTGAAAGCAACATGGACTTGCTCGCCGAGGAACTTGGCATCGATCCGGTAGAACTGCGCCGGATGAACGCCCAGCGCGTCGGCACGACGACGGCAACCGGACAGCTTTTGCGCGAGAGCGTCGGCTTGTTGGAAAGCATTGATCTGGTCGAGCGCGATATGCGCCAGAACGGTTTCCGGTGGTCATGGCGCGAGGGCGACATCGCTTATGGTTGGGGCGTTGCTTGCGCCTATAAGAATACGGGCTTGGGCGGCGGCGCACCGGATCGTGCCGATGCCGAAGTTGAAGCGTTTGGCGACGGCTCGATTGAGGTGCGTACTTCATCGGCGGACATGGGGCAGGGCTTGGCGACGGTGCTGGCGCAGATGGCAGCGGAAGAGTTGGGCTTGCCCTACAAAAACGTTCGGGTGCTGCTCTCCGATACCGACAAGACGCCCAACGGCGGACCGACTACTGCCAGCCGTCAGACCTACATGAGCGGCAACGCGGTGCGACTTGCGGCGGCGAACCTTCGCGAGATGTTGAGCAAGGTGGTGGCGGAAGAACTCGACTGCCCGCCGGAGACGCTGCGGTTTGAAGAGGGCTTGGTGCGGCACAACGGTTCCAACGTCAAGTTTGGCGATGCGGTCAAACTGGCGCAGGAGCAGGGGTTGAGCACGCGGGTGCTGCAAGAATACTACGGACCCAAGACACAGCCGCTCGGCACAGGCGGCGACATGCACTTCGCCTTCTCCTATGCGACGCAGGCGGCGCTGGTGGCGGTAGACACGCGCACGGGTGAAGTGAAGGTGCTGAAAATCCTCTCGGCGGCGGATGTAGGACGGGCGATCAACCCGCTGCAAACGCAGGGACAAATCGAAGGCGGAATCGTCATGGCGCTGGGCAACTGCCTGACCGAAGCCTACATCATCGAAGATGGCGTGCCGTGGTCAACCCTGCTGTCGCGTTACAAAATGCCGAGCATCAAACACACGCCGGAAATCGTCAGCCATCTGGTCGAGCACCGCACCGCCGAAGGTCCGTTCGGGGCGAAGGGCGTGGGCGAACTGCCGTCCATCAACACCACGCCCGCCATCTGCAACGCGATCTACAATGCGGTGGGCGTGCGCTGCTACAGCCTGCCCGTCGATCAGGATGCGCTGTATCGCGCCATCCGCAAGGGTGAAAGCGAAGTACATACGGCGTGGCAGGATGTGAAGTAAAGGGAGTAAAAAGTGCAAAGTTGAAAGTTAAAAGCTTTTGACTTTGCACTTTCTACTCATTACTTCTTATATTTCTCCTACAATCCATCGATATTCCTCCTACACAATGCCGATATATCTATGATGTAGATGGACTATCTTCATAGGTAATCAAGAGTTATTCACTTGTGAGGAGAAAAAGTCATGAGCACGATCATTCGTTGGAACCCTATTCGCGAAATGGCAGCGATGCAGAGCGCGATGGATCGCTTCTTCGATGAAACCTGGCGCAGCTTCCGTGATGTTGATACTTCGCTAGCGCTACCGCTGGACGTTCATGAAACCGGCACCGCTTATCACGTGGTTGCCGCGCTCCCCGGCATTCCTGCGGATAGCATCCACGTCAGCATCCACGATGGTGCGCTGACGATTTCGGGTGAAGTGCCACAGCCGAGCTATCCTGAGGATGCTCGCGCACTCCTGCTTGAGCGTACTTATGGTCGGTTCAGCCGTACTATCCGCCTGCCTGAGCCGGTGGTTCCCGACCAGATCGAAGCTACGCTCGACAACGGCGTGCTGACGCTCAACGTGCCGAAGTCTCCGGAAGCGCAGCCGAAGCAGATTCCGGTGCGTGTTCACAGCAACGGACACAGCGGCAACTAAGATTGCTTGACGTAAAGAGGGTGCAGCACTGCACCCTCTTTTTGTTTTGCTAGCCGGACGATACGCTGAGAGCGCGTACACTTTCGACAAGCTGCTGCTTACTGAAGGGTTTCGGGAGAGAGCGATCCGCGCCTTTTTCCAGCGCTTCGATGGATTCGGGGGTATGGGCACTGGTCACAAGGATAGGGATGTCAGGATATTCGCGTTTGAGTTCCTCGATAAGTTCGATGCCGTTGACGTAGGGCATCAATATATCGGTGATCACAAGGTCGAAATCATCATCTGATGCAAGTGCATCCAACGCATCTCCACCGCTTTGCGCTTCTACCACTTCCCACCCCATCTGTTTAAGGATGAACGTGATCAATAACCGAACGTTCAACTCATCTTCGACGACGAGTACACGTGCCATAACAACCCCAATCTTTCGCTTTCCAGGCTGTAGGCTTCGATGCGGAACTACGAATAGAGGTCAATTACAATCAGTATATCGGTAAAGTTGGGGGTGGTATCTTAATTTTTCCTAAATTTATCCTTGTACAATGTGATGTGGGTAATAGGAGTTTGAGCGCATACCACGCCTCAAACTCCTATTCAGTCGTTACCCCTCGATGAGTAGGCTCTCAGGGTCTTCAACCAGTTCTTTGATGCGAACGAGGAATTGTACTGCCTCGCGTCCATCAACGATCCGGTGGTCGTAGCTCAACGCGACGTACATCATCGCACGGATGACAATTTCGTTGTTAACCACCACTGGACGCTGCTCGATTTTGTGCAAGCCGAGTATGCCCACCTGCGGCGGATTGAGAATTGGTGTGCTCAGCATCGAGCCGAAGACGCCGCCGTTAGTGATGGTGAATGTACCCCCGCGCAGCGCTTCCAGCGAGAGCGTGCCCTCGTTCGCCTGCTGCGCATAGTCCTTAATCTTCTGCTCGATTTCGGCAAACGACATCCGATCCGCATCGCGCAGCACCGGAACGACCAAACCTTCCTCCGCGCCGATGGCGATACCGATGTCGTAGTAATACTTGAGCACCATGTCGTCGCCTTGAATCTCGGCGTTCAGGCGCGGGAATGCCTTCAACGCGCCAATC
>DATGQJ010000246.1:0-2140 GCA_035304265.1 Oceanobacillus sp. | reverse complement strand
CAACACCGTTTGGGCTACAAGTGCCCCGACGCCGGATGAGGAAACGCGCTATATCGAGCAGCATGGTTGGGATGCCTTTTCCGAATGGTATCTGGGTATTGATACCGATGAGCCTGCCGAATCGAGAGCGCATTATGTATTGCCCTATGGCAATTTCCGCAAACTGCATCGCAGCGGGGTGATTGCTGGCAAACGACAGGCGGCGCAGAATCGCTATGACGATATTGTGGAAGGCGCGGACGAACTACTTGATCTGCTGGACAGGATGAACGCCTGCTGAGAGGTTGGGGACATTTAAACGGATGTCCCCATTTTCTTCAAGCTAAACTGGGCACTTTTTCTCCGATGACCTCTGCAAGCGACGAGATGGCTTGATATTCCGCGTCGCGCAACTGCAAGACGTGTTCGCGCAGTTGTTGGCGCATGGCGGCGGCTTCGGCATCGGAGAGTGGAAATTCACGCGCCGCTTCTGCTTTCAGTTGGTCTAGTCGTGTGTTGATCTGGCGGCGTTCCTCAAGGGATGCATTTCCCTGCGTCAGAAACAGATGATAATCCTGCTGCATCAACTCGCGTGATTCTTTGAACAACGTCACGTGGTCGGGAAGTAGGGCGGTTGTCAGTTCGTCCCATAAACGGGCGCAGGTGCGGAATTGTTGGGCAACGTCGTTCAATGCAGGATTCGCCAATACGACTGCCGCTTCGTCCAGAAAGTCGGCATAAGTGTCTCGTGCGCCGTGCCCGCCCGTGAACCATACCTCAAGATAGCGATAGGCTGAAGTTAATCCCGCGTACATGCGCGAACCGGGTGCGAATCGTCTCGCCCAGCTTGTTTTATCTTTGGCGTTGGTGAGCAGGTTTGCCCATTTGTTGTAGGCGTCAAAACCGAAGTTGCTCTTGGCTTTCGGCGCGAATAGGGGCGGTTCGGTGAAAATCTGGATGCAGGCGCGGATTCCGGCTTCGACTGCTGTTGGCAACCGTTCCGGGTTTGGCGCGTCAATGGTCATCATGCGGTGCTTGATTTTGGTGATGCGTGCGCGGGCTGCGGCAAGTTCCTCAGTGGTCGCGGTGAGCGCGACCTGCGCCCGATCTGCGATGTTGACCACCTGTGTGTTCAGGTCAAAACCGTAGACGACAAAGGGCATGACCAATCGAAAATCGTCTCCTTGCGGCATATTGTTGTAAGCAAAACTGGCTTCATCTCCCCAGACGATAGCGGGTTTACCCTGTGCCAGCGCATTGATGAGGTTGGCGACTGCTTTTTGCGGGTTGGTGGTCTGCTGAATATGCATGGGAATGCCCATACGCTCGAAGACCGCGCCGGGTTCTTCGTCGAAGGGGTAGCGCGTAAGAAAGTGCAGATGTGGCTCCCATCCTTCGTACTCGAATGAGAAGTATCCCGCGCAGATGCCGCCGTTGATGCCCATCAGCATGGCTTCGCTGTATGGCTTTCCGGTGTGGGGGGCGGTAACACCCTGATACGCAAGCACGTTGCACAGATACCCGGTTGACCAGCCAAGCCCTTCAAAATGATGGTAGTCGCTCAAGACTGTCATGATCGATGCCCTTATTCTGACGATTTCTCACAGCATAAGGGTTTCTAAAAAGGGTTGCTAGTCATCATTTTTGATACCGATGAATGAACTGATCCATTATCGCTTGGTGGTGGTGAGTTGGAACGCCGCCGTCCCCTCTACTGACGGCTCAAACCATGCGAGGTACAGGTCTCGATTGCGGTCTGAAATTAACGTTGGCTCACCGATAAGCTGTGTCCCTGTGACGATCTCTTGATAGCCCGCCACATCTCCACCGCGAAAGTAGACAACGCCAAGTCCGGTGGGGGACTGAACGGCGACGGGAAGCGTGTCGTATTGTCCGGGTAGAGGGGATGCCCATGAAAGCGGCGTTTCGCCTGTGCTTGCGGCGGTGGCGCTGCCAGTGTTGAAGCCCGTTTCAAAACTTGATTCGGGCAGTGTATCCACTGTCAGCAGGGTTGGCTGGTTGATAGCAGTTGCGCCAATATCCATGCTGGCGTACCACGTCTCGTTGCCGCCAGACATACGGGTGATGTTCCAGAACACAACCGTATGGGATCGATCTATCCCTACGCGCAGGCTATGCAGTCGATCTCCTTCCGCGAGAT
>DATGQJ010000245.1:0-2461 GCA_035304265.1 Oceanobacillus sp. | reverse complement strand
GCGATTCAGTTTCAAACCGCGCTGTGGGGCTGCATGGCGGCGGCGTTGAGTCAGGGGTGATGTATTCGCGCCACAGGTTAGAACCGTGTAATCAAAATCGTAGGGACACGACACGTGAGAGGAACGGACACGCAACTGCGTGTCCCTACAACATATCTGTCTCTATTTGTAAAACCGTATCATCGTCTGGCGGGCTGCTCGCAAATCCTTTACGTGATGAGCAGGGGCGAGATGGTGTCTCGCCCACAAGCTCAGTAAATCACGGCGAAACGATTGGTAACTGGCTGCAATCTCCGGTGACGTTGGCAACGCTCCCGAAAAGATGGGTTTCGATCCATGCATTGCCAATCTTCCACCACGAGTTGTCTGCCAGTCGCCCGGTGGGGATCAACTGATAGTTTGCATCGACCTGATCTTGGATATTCTCCGGGCTGGCAACGGGCATCGTATAGATATATGCCTCACCCGTCATCATGATCAGGCAGGGACCACTCTGGGTCGGCGTGGGGGTCGGCGGCACAGGCGTTGGCGGGATCGGCGTTGGAGATGGTGGTATCGGCGTCGGCGTCGGGATCAGAATCGGCGCGGGCGGGTTCACCGTCGGCAGATTCGAGCAGTCGCCGCTGGCGGTCACTGCCGAGAGCGCCATCCAGCCGACGATGTTGTTATACTGCACGTTGTAGAACGATCCATCCGGCGAAATACCAAGCACATCGGCAACCGCGCCGCCGGACAGCGCCCCTACAATGATCGAATTGACGTTGGCAGATTGGCGAATGTTCGCGCCACCTGCGAGGGTCGGCGTGACGGTGCAAGCGGCGGTGCTGACCTCGACTTCCTGCGTTTGGACAGGCTGCACGACGGCATCGCCGCAATCTCCGGCGCTGACCGCGATCAGGCAGAGGGTGAACGGTTCTGCCGAAATCGAACCACTGTGCAAGACTTCTACCTGATATTCCGACGTGCCCGCCGGAATGCGGAAGCGTCCGCCCGCCATATCCGAACCGATGGTCCCGCTGACGCGCCCGGTGGTTGTGTTGACAAGGCGCACGTTCGCGCCGCTCTCTGGCAAGCCGCTTTCGGCATAGAGGAAGGCTTGCTCGGTGAGCGCCGTGAAGCTGTAGAGCGCCACCGGCGTTTCAACGCTGACTTCGCCGCTGATGGCGCTGCCTGCCGTTAGCGGGATCGCGCTGATGGGTATCTCACTTTGCACGACGAGGATCACCGTGCCTGTGGTGCTGTTTGCCGTGCCGACCTGCACGATATACGTCCCCGCGTTCAGGATGGCGTTCAGCGCGACAATCGACTGTCCTTCGCTGTTGGGGTTGGAAGCGACCACCGAACCGTCGCGCAGGATGGCGATGGTGGGCTGCATGGCGTCGCCAATTGCCTGTATGGTGACGCCGCGTGCCTCTTCCAGCGTGTAGGAATAGCTGAGGGTTTCATCTACCGGAAGAAAGCCAATCGACGGCTGACCGACGATGAGCGTTCCTTCGACATCTGGCTGCGCATTGACCGCAACCGCAAAACACAACATGACCAGACAGGTAATAATGAGCAATCTTTTGCCCATGGGCAGTCCTTTCATAAGCAAAGTGTGTATCACCGTATCATTGTACTCGGTTTACGGCTTTAGTCTCGTCCGGCACATGTATAGAAGCTGTAAAAGAGGAGCGATCAAGCCGGAGCAAGTTCGATCTCGAAAGTCTTTCTGCCACTCGCCAGATCGAACCCCGTCAACGACTCTTCATAGGGGGCAAATCCGGGGGCTTCGACCACGATTTGAATTCTGTCGGTATCGTGAACCGTCACACTCAGACTGAACATGCCCTGCGCATCGGTTTCAGTCGTATTCGGGCGATTTGCCTGTAGCTCAGGAAAGAGGCTGGTCGGGACATACCGCACGGTTGCTCCGGCGATAGGTTCGCGGCGTCCATCGTAAACCGTCCCTGTGAGTACGGCTTCCCACGTGCCTACGTAGGTGGGCGAGGGCGTGGGCAGGGCTTGCGGCATCGCCACGCCGCAAGCCGTCAGCAAGAGGATGATCAAACTGATCAGGAAAACGCGCTGCGCCATGATTAATCCCGTACTCTTACGCTCACGTCCAGCACGGCAGAGCGCAAGCCGCGATTTTCGATGACGAAGGTATACGATTGATCAGACGTGTTGATGAACACATCTTGCAGGGCGGCAAAGGTGTCGGTGATGTCCTCGCCTTCCAGCGCATCGGCTTGGCGAACGGTGATGCGGGCGCGATCCATCGCCAGATGAATATCGAACGCGGCGTTGTTACGTGCCGTCGCCGCGTAATAGTTGGTCAGGTTGACGGTGACACGCACTGCCGCGTTGGGTGGAATTTCCAGCGTTTCGGGCAGCATGGGCTGGCATTGTAAATCGAGCAGGTAGTGACGCGGGTTCACTTCCGTGCCGTAGCCGTGCGGCGTGCCACACAAGAACTGCG
>DATGQJ010000244.1:0-5805 GCA_035304265.1 Oceanobacillus sp. | reverse complement strand
GCGCGACAGGGGGGTGAATTTGCCAGAGTGAGCGCAGCACGCGGCTTGGCAGCCCGAACATGGTTTCAGACCTGACGCTGATCGTTGCGGAGCATCTCGATGATCTGATCGAGCGCGAGGATCTGGTCGTGCAAGCCCAGTTCCTCATACTGCTGGCGGGCGAACTGCAAGTACACCATCGCCCCTTCGAAATCCCCGATCTCTGCGGAAATGCTGCCCATTGCCTTGAGGAGTTCGATGGTGCTGCCCTGATCTTCCAGTTCCTGCGCGATAACGAGCGTTTGCCGGTAATGCTCCAGCGCCAATGTGTAGTTTCTGCGCACTTCATCGGTGAGGCGGTTATTCACCGCAACGCTTTCACGGGCAAGCGAAGCGTAGAGATTGCCGACGATCCCAAGCCGCTGTGCCAGCGCACTCTTATCGCCAAGATCGCGATAGATCAACGTTGCTTCGATAAAATACTCAAGCGCTTTCTTGTGGTCGCCGAGCGATACGTAACTGTTGCCGATATTGCCCAGTCGCGCTGCCAACCCGCGCAGGTCGTGTAGTTGGCGGGCAATGGCGATAGATTGCTCGTGGAGGGGGATGGCTTCCTCAGGATTGCCCAGATCGTCGTAGACCAGACCGAGATTGCCCAGCCAGATGCCACGTCCGCGATCATCTCCGATTTCCTGCGCAATGAGCAGCGCCTGATTCAGATAATCAATCGCCTCATCGTAACGCTTCAACTCGCGGAGGATGTTGCCGATATTGCCCAGCAAGCCGTTTTCAGTGGTGCGGTCTCCATCGGCGCGGGCGCTGTCGAGGGCGCGGTCAAAATAGCTCAATGCCTGCTCGACCCGCCCAAGACGATAGTAAATCAGGGCAAGATTGCCTAAGTGCCGCCCTTCCTGGGCATGATCGCCTGCTTTGCGGGCAAGACGTACCGCCTCTTCCAATCCCTGAATGGCGACGGGATAATCTCCACTTTGCAGTGCCACCCGCACCTGACGTAAAAGTTGTGCCTGTTCAATCATGAGACGTGCGTTTGCTCCGCGCCAGTGTGAGCATCAACGTAAGGGTAATTCCAACGATCAAACTGGCGGGCCAAATCCAGACCAGATTTGCAGGCAGTGGTGCCAGTTTGGATGTACCGGGTTCGGGCATCAGCCGCACAATCGTGATCCGGTCAGTGATCTCCGGTAACGTGCGTGGGTCTATATCCTCTCGTTCACTGATGCGTGCGAGCAGGGCATCGTAAATCGCTGGCGCACGGCGGCGGAACAGATGTAAGACACGCAGCGCCTCTCCGGAATTGGTGACGATGTGGGCACTGGCGCTGAACTGCTTCCTTCCCTGTTGTACGGTGACAGCCGCATTGGAGAGGATGTTTTGATACCATTGCGGGCGTGTTCCCCATGCCGAAATCAGATAAATTTTGCTTCCGTGCTGGCGATACTCGATGGGGGTATGGCGGGGCAGACCGCTTTTGCGCCCTTGCGTAGTCAGCACCATAATGTGCGCGGCATTGGCAAGATCGCCCAGACCAACACGATAAAGCAGCAGCGGCAGCCGCATGAGCCAGCGCCCTAAGCCCTGTGGATAAGGTATCAATTGTCCGTTTAATGTACTCATGACTTTAGAACGGCAGGAACACGTGTTTATCTTTAGTATAACCCTTTACACTCCTCTAGAACAGGTTGGTTGTTACCCTACGCTTTGCCTACGCTCATCGTGGGGTATGCGCCATGTACGCACTTCTCAACTCTGATACAATGAACTTGACACTGGATTGTAGCGGAGCTTCATCCCATGCCCGATGAACATGAACTTCCTGAAGATTCAAACCAACCATCTTCGGATGAGTCTACGCCGGTCAGCGAAAACACGCCACCCGACCCGGCATATCAAACAGCAGATTCCCCGGCGGCTCAGTACGAAAAAGATGAGACTGAACCGCTTGAAATCATTGATAGCAATCTGGAATTGAGTTCAGAAGACGACGAGATTGATTTACACGAAATGCCTACCGTGCCGTTCCCGCCGGAAGAGGTCGAAGACCCCCGGCGAACGCTGCACGGCAGCGGCGGTTTCGATCCCAACCCGGATTTCACACCGCCGCCCGAACCACCGCCCGCCGCCCCACAGCACGACGTAGACAGCGGCTATACCGTTCCGCATATCGTTCCGTTTCAGCACACGCTGGTACACGTACCGGGTGAGAGCCGCGAGGTGAAGCCAGCGCCGCAGCGCCCGACCAAGCCACACATCGTTACGCAGGGACCGACGGTGCAGCAGCCAGCGCAACAGTATCATCAGTACCAGCAAACCACCCAACCATCGGTTCAACAGCCGATGTATCCTGCACCCCCACAGGCGATGCCGCCGGGACAGGGATTGCCTCGCCGTCGCGCCGCGCGTCCACGACGCATTCTTGGCTGTTCGCCCGGATGTGTGATGGTCTTCGTCGGGCTGATCGCCACATTCTGCGGTGGGCTAACGCTGGTCACGCTGATTCTGACGGCGACGCTTGGGGCGCAGTTGGAAGAAAGGCTGCAAGCCCAGATCGCGCGGGTGGACGATTACGATAACTTTGAGAGTACGTTTTATTATGACCGCAATGGCACGCTGCTTTACGAGTCGTTTACCGAAGGGCGGCGGGTCAACGTGCCTTATGAAGACTTCCCGCAAGACCTGATCAACGCCACGATTGCGATTGAAGACGACAGCTTCTGGAACAATCCCGGATTTGAAGTGCAGGCGACGCTGCGAGCGTTTCTGCAATATGTCGGTCTGGCAGAGGGAAGTACCGGTGGCAGCACCATCACCCAGCAGGTGGTACGCAACGTGTTGTTCGAGCCGGAATACCGTGCAGAGCGCAGCGTTCAGCGTAAAGTCGAGGAAATTCTACTCGCTTTCTTGCTGCGACAACGCAAAAGCCCTCAGGAGGTGCTCGAACTCTATCTAAACGAGAGTTACTACGGCAATCTCGCCTACGGCGCACAAGCCGCAGCGCTGACCTTCTTCAACAAGAATGTGCAAGACCTGACTCTGGCGGAATCGGCATTGCTGGCAGGGCTTCCCCAAGCGCCCGCGATTCTCGATCCCTTCAATCAAGACCCGGCGATTCAGGAAATGGTCATCGCCCGCTGGACGCAAGTGCTGAATCGTATGGTCGAGGAGCGGTTGATCACGCGGGAACAGCGCGATCAGGCGCTTCGAGAAGGTTACTCGCTCGTCCCGCCAGAAGCGCCGCTTCGTGCGCCGCACTTTACCGTATACGCGCAGCAGCAGCTTGAAGCGTTGATGACCGAACTCGGATACTCACCGGAAGATGTCGCGCGTGGCGGTTTGCGGGTCTATACCACCGTCGATTTACAGATCAATGACATGGCACAGCGCATCGCCCGCGAGCAGATCGCAGGGCTGTCGGGTGCTAACGTTTCGAACGCGGCGGTGGTGGTGATGCAACCTGTCACTGGCGAAATTTTCGGGATGGTGGGCAGTGTCGATTACAACAACGATGCCATTGACGGGCGCGTGAACGTGGCGATTTCGCCGCGCCAACCCGGAAGCACGATGAAGCCGTTTATGTACGCGGCTGCGTTCGAGCTTGGCATGACGCCGGGCGACATTATCTGGGACACGCCTACCGACATTGCCGGATACGTCCCGCAGAATTATGACCGAACCTTCCGCGGTCCGGTACAGGTGCGGCAGGCGCTCGCGCAAAGCCTGAACATCCCCGCCGTGCAAACGCTGCGCTGGGTTGGTGTGGAGAATCTGCTGGCGATCATGCGGCGCTTCGGCGTGGAAAGTCTTGGCGACGATCCCAGCCAGTACGGGCTTTCGCTCACGTTGGGCGGTGGTGAGATCACCTTGTTAGAACTCACGCGCGGTTACAGCGTGTTCGCCAATGGTGGGGCATACGTGCCTTCGACGGCGATACGCTGCATCCTCGCCAGCGACGATACCATCATTTACGAGTACAACGACGGCTGTCCGCGTGGCGTTGAAACCGAGCGTACCGTGTTCCGTGCAGGTTTTGGCACGGATGTACTCGACCCGCGCATTGCCTTCCTGATCAGCGATATTCTGGGGGATGAGGAAGCGCGGCGTCCTGTCATGGGTCCGCAAAGTGATTTGTGGACGGGGAATATCCTCAGTTCGGTAAAGACCGGAACCACCGATAATTTCCGTGATAACTGGACGGTTGGGTACACGCGCAATCTGGCAGTCGGTGTGTGGGTCGGCAACAGTCGGGGCGAACCGATGACTGGGACAACCGGTCTCACCGGAGCCGCGCCAATCTGGAACGACGTGATCACCGGAATTTACAACGACCAGAATCTGCTCTCGAAATTCGCCATTGACGGTCAACTCTTGCCGGATCGCCTTGATCAGCCGGGCGGCATGTCGCTGCGCAATATCTGTCTGATCTCAGCATTGCGCGAGCCTGCATTGGATTGTCCGGCTACGCGGGCAGAATGGTTCCTTGATAGCCCTGCGGGGCAGTTTAACGGAGTCGATGGCTTGAATTACCCGCCCGCCACACCGCCACCCGCCGACCAGCCGCCCGCCAGCGGTCCATGGCTGCGTGAAGTCGAGCCGGACATTTACCGGGTATTGGTGCAGCCGATTTCGCCGGAGATTGCACAGGCGATTCAGTTTGGCGTTGAACCGGGACAGCCGCAGCCTCCGCCGCCGCTGTATTGTCAGGTTCCGGTGGAACTTGTGGGCAGCGCTCCAACCGCGCAGGAGCAGTTGTTCATCGCGCCGCCGCCCGATCCGGCAGATGCAGTTCGCGCTGAACAGTTCGCCCGTAACAACGGTATCCCCTTCTTGCCGACGATTGCCTGTTCGCCGGAACTGATTTCGGCTGGCTCAGGTCCCGTCATCGTGACCGCGTTCATCACCAGCCCGGCGAACGGACAGGTGTTCAGCAGCACCGAACCGATTCAGATCATCGGAACGGCGCAGTTCTCGCCACAGCAGGCACAGTATTACCGCGTCGATATTATCGGTGGTCCATTCCCGGAGTGGCGGACGATAGGAAATATTCACTCCGAAAGTGTCGTGAACGGCGTATTGGAAAGCTTGCCTCCGTTGTCTCCCGCCGATTACCAGTTGCAATTGATCGTGGTTGGCAACGATGGCAACTATGTACAACCTCCGTTTCAGGTGAGCTTTTCGGTACAATAGGTAGGGGCAAAATCAATCATCGAAGAGGCGTTCCAAGTGAACGCCTTTTCTGTATCAAAAGGTAGGAAAAGCGTGGCGAAACGCGATGAGAATTTCGAGGTTGAAATCATCGGAATGGCACATGGCGGCAGCGGTTTCGGGCGTTACCGAGGGCGCACCGTGTTCGTGCCGTTCACTATCCCCGGCGAGCGGGTGCTGGTGCGTCCGGTATCGCAGGCGGAGCACTACATCCACGCTCAGGGTGTCCGCCTGTTAGAAGCATCGGCGGATCGGGTTTATCCGGCTTGTGAAGTCTTTGGTGCAAATGGATGTGTGCGCTGTCACTGGCAGCACATGACGTATGAAGCACAGCTTTTACTCAAACAGGACGTGCTTGCCGACCAACTTGAGCGTGTAGGCAAGCTACGAAATGTTGACGTGCGCCCAACCATCCCAAGTCCGGCACAGTGGGGTTATCACTATCACATGACTTTCGTCGTTACCCCGGACGGCAGACTTGGCATACCGGGGCGAGATCCAAAAGCCATTGTCACGCATCATGAATGCCAGCTTCTGCATCCCGATTTACTGGTGTTGTACGACTCGCTCGATCTCGACCTCACGGGAATTTCACGGGTTCGGCTG
>DATGQJ010000243.1:0-3418 GCA_035304265.1 Oceanobacillus sp. | reverse complement strand
ATCGCCATCGGGATAGGACACGAACTCGGCAATTGCGGCGGTAGAATCCAGCGGAATCGTCAGATTGTAATCCCCATCCGGCGGCGCGGTATTCGCCGTCGCGGTTGGCGTCAGTGTATACGTAGGCGTGAAGCCGTTCTCCAGCGTCGCCGTATACGTATAGGTCGGCTGTGCCGGATCAAGCGTCGGCGAGGCGGTGTAGGTATAGGTGGGTGTGCCCGGTTCCACTTCTTCCGTTGCGACGGGCGGCTGCGGCTGTGTCGCCCCCACCGTCGGCAGATTATCACACGGACCGGCGGCAGTGATCACGCTTGCCGCGATCCAGCCCTGCGGAATCGCCGCGCTCTGAACCGAATACCAACCCGTGCCGCTTGTCCCAACAATCGGGATGCTCTGTCCGGCGTTGAGCACGCCGATAATGTCATATTGCGTCCCCGGACCGCTGCGGATATTGGCGGCGCTGCCTGCGAAAGCGGTGCAGACGGTGGGCGGCGGTCCGCTCAGTTCAGGCGTGGCGGCGGGCTGTGCTGTTGTACCTGTGCTACCACAATCACCATTGCGCAGCGTGATCGAAACGTCGAACGTGGACTCAGCGTCCTCAAGTTCGATCAGCAGCAGATAAGCGCCGTCTCCGGCGGGAATACCCAGACACGCATTCGCCAATCCGGTGACAAACGAGGTCAGCAAGCCATCGGGATTATAGAAACTTGCCGAAAAATCGCTGCTGCCTTCACCACCGTTGAGCGTTACGGATAAGGCTCCAGAAGGATTCGCATTGAAGCTGTACACGTGTATCGGCGATTCGGCAAATAAGCTGGCAGTTGCCGGGGCGTCCGTGCCAAGCGGCTGCGCGGCGGGTGGCGTGAATAAGTCGAGCGAGATCACGTAATCGCCCGGCGTTCCGCCAACCAGCGCGGTATAAGTGCCCGCCCGTGGCAGTCGTGCCGAAACGCTGGTCGAACCGCTTGCGCCCGCGTGTGGAGCATCATTGTTCGACCCTAACGAGTCCTGCGACGGTGAAAGCAGGCTCAGACTGACCGACATACCCGACGTCAAACCCTGCACGCGAACGGTGGCAAGATCGCCTTCATTGCCGCTGAAATTGAAAATCGAAAGAGGTGTTTGTTCGGTGAGACTTGCCAACTGTCCGCCGCCGGGAGTGAGCACCCCTCCCTGCGCCGCCGTGACTCCGAATGAGATCGAAATCAGAATAAGGGCACTTACAAGCAGAATTCGTCGATGCATGTCCTCCTCCTGAACTTGGTATGCAACTGTTACCATAGCATACTTGTTCCCTTTGGCAAGCGATAACGAGCATTTTTTACCTATATTAATTGCTTTTTTACCGAAAATTGATGGCTGTGAAGACATGCACGGTGTGTCCGTTATGGATGAGGGGAATTTACACCGCTAAACAAAACAAGGGCGACTCGTGAGCCGCCCTTGTCTTCAATACGTGTTGCCTGTCAGTTGAGGCGTTCGGCGCGTGCCGTCAGCGTCCACTGCACGTAAGTGCCGGTGCCGCCAATCGCCGTGATCTGCACGCCCCCCGTCCTGCTGTCAAAATTGACTTCGCGGTCAATCACGTTCTGCCCGCAAGCAGAGTTCTGCCCATCGCCGCGAACCTGAAGCTGCTCGATATTGGTTCCCGTGCAGGTCAACGTGATGATCAGTCGCGCTCGTCCGCCCGGCAGCGCCACGCTGTTGTTCAGCCCGGTCACGCTGTAGGAAATCCGGTCTTCGGTATCGCCGTTGGGATACGATACCACGTCTGAAACCGTCGCCGTGCCGTCCAGCGGAACGTTCAGCGAGTAGTTGGGATCGGGCGGCGCGATTTGCTCAAGCACCTCCGTGAATGTCGCTGTCGGCGTTGGTGGCTCAGGCTGCGGTGCCGTTGGCTGCTGATCACCTGCCAGTGTCACCGTCGGCGTCTGGACTGCGGGCTGCGTCGGTTGTCCGCCGTCGGGCACATTTCCATCCTGTGGTGAACCCACCGTCGGCAGATTGGCGCACGCTCCGGTCACGCTGACCACGCTCGCCGCGATCCATCCCTGTACGCTCTGGCTCTGGACGGCGTACCAACCCGTGCCGCTCGTCCCAGTAACCGTGATGCTCTGTCCGGCATTGAGTGTGCCGACCACGCCGAAATTCGTGCCCGCCCCGCTGCGAATGTTGACGGTTCCGCCTGCGACTGCCAGACACACGCCCTCAGGTGCAACCACATCTGGCGTCGTCACAGGCTGGACATTGTTCGTCGTATTATTGTTGCTGCTTGCGCCGCCGCCGGATGCCCCACTGCCGCACGGGCTGTTACGATAGTTCACCACCACGTCGAAGCTGAGATCACGTTCCTGCGTCTCGACGATGACTTCGTAAGTTTCGCTGCCCGCGCGAATGCCGAAGCACGCTTCCTGCAAACCGGAGATCACGCCGCTCAGGTTCCCTTCACCGTCGTACAGTCGTGCCGCATAGCTCGCGTCAACCGACTCGGTACGCAGGGACAGCGACGACGCGCCTGTCGGGTTTGCCGCGAAACTGAGCGTTTGCACCGGAGACAGCGCCGACAGCGAGAGTGTGACCGGCGCAACGGGGGTAATCGTCTGCGTCTCTGTAAGTGGACGCGAATCGAACGTAATCAGGTAGTCACCCGGCGTCCCACCCACCAGCACCGAATGAGCGCCAGCGCTGGTCAGCCGCGCGGTCACAACCGCCGCGCCGTCGCGTTCGGTAAAGGGATCGCTCTCGCTGGCAGCAAGCTGCTGCTGATTAGGCGCAAGAACGCTCAGACTCGTCGTCATTCCCGGAGTCAGGCTGAATACCCGAACCGTCACCTGATCCCCAACATTGCCGTTGAAGCTGTAGATGGTCAGCGGGGTTTGTTCGGTCAAAAGACCGATTTGCCCACTGCCCGATACCAGCACGCCTGCCTGCGCTGATACCGTACTGAACAGGGTTGCAAGTGCAATCACAATGAGCACCCGCACGAACGTATTTCGCATGATAACCTCCCAATCACATGCTTGAACTTGCCACTAGAGTATGATTTCTCCGTGACAGATACGTGACAGACCTTACCATGATGAGGGAAAAGAGACGAATGCAGGGGAAAATTTTTACAGCTTTTATATATGTACTTATGAAAATCGCTGAAATTCGATCCAGTAATGATCGGCGAAAGTTGCCAGCATAGGCAAGGAAGCAAAACGCGATTCCAAACTCATAAGAACTTTCAGCAAACGAGGACGCTTCTCGACCACGCCGAACACGTCGCTCGGTGGCAGAAACAGCCCGATCCCTTCGACGTGAACGCGCTTGAAATACGGCGCAAAATCGCGGCTGAGGCGGCGAATTGTGGAGTAAGAGATGAGCATTGCCTCGCCGGATGAATCGGGTTGGAAGGTCGTCGTTTTGCGAAGCC
>DATGQJ010000242.1:0-5761 GCA_035304265.1 Oceanobacillus sp. | reverse complement strand
GAAGATGAGACCGAGTTTAGCTTCCTTGCGTGCCAAAACGGTAAGAACAGCCTCTTCGCCAACCGCTGTCAGAATGACGTAACCATTTTCCCCTTTGACGAAGACCTGCTGCAACAGTCCACGCCCCAGTTCCGAGGAGATGCGTTCACCCAGGGACAGCATCGCGGCAGACATTGCGCTCACGCGGTCTTCTTCGGTTCCAACCGGCAGAGACGAGGCGATGCTCAAGCCATCCACGCTGACAATAGCAGCCGCTTCAACATCACCTGAACTCGCTTGAAGGTCGCGCAAACGCGCTACCAGTTGTTCAGTACGTGTCTTAGCCAACGATTCACTCCTGTAGAAGAAGACGGAATCTCATGTATAAAGACGGAAATCGGCGTATAGTAACAATTTCCAAGTATATCATAGCGCAATGTTGTCGCAAGCAAGGTGGAGATTTCAACATGACTGGAATCCCAGTTGGATTGGGCAGCATTGGCGAAAATGAACTCAATATTGAAATGAAAAGCGACCACTACTTCAGCAGTGGTCGCCATTTGGTTCAGACGGTATCAGAGGACTTTCGAGCGAGGATAGCGTGAACTTCTTTATTGGTGGATTCAATTAAGGATTGAACCGCCTCGACTTGCTCCGGAGTGCCGTAGCGGGCAACCTGCATCACCGTCTCAGCCAATGCCCCCATTGCGCGGCGTAAATCATGTAACTGCGGCATGTCGGGTCCGTGATGGTGTCGTCCGAAGGGACCAAACCCACCATGGTGTGACGCTTTGCGCTCTTCCAGCAGCTTGCGTCCGGCATCGGTGATGGTGTATACGCGCTTATCGTCGATCATTTCGCTGGTGACGCTGCCCTCTTCCTCCAGCAGTTGCAGTGTCGGGTAGATTGCGCCCGCGCTTGGACGGTAGAAGCCGCCGGTGCGCTCCTCGATTGCTTTAATCAGTTCGTAACCGTGATGCGGTTCGTCTTTGAGCAGTTCGAGCAGCACAAACTTGATGTCACCGCGTCGTTGGCGAAACCGTCCGTGACCGCCTCTACCAGATGGACCCGCCCCAAAATCATCCCCAAATGGAAACTCTCTACCGGGGAAACCGAACCCTTTGCGCTTCATGAACCGGAAACGTGGGTAGAACATCACTGAATCTCCTTATAACGATATATCGCGATATGTCTAGAATAGTACGATAACGATATATCGTCAACTGTTTTTGGGATTTTCTGATAGATTTCTAAGAGAAGGCGGTTCAGATGTGAGAATTTGAAAAGTTATAGGGGCAACTCGCGAGGCGCCCATCCACATCAAGATAAGCATCGCCACAGGTTAAAACCGTGTGGCTGCCAAATAAAAAGTCCGCTAAAGGGACTCGTGTCGAGCGCATTCAGTGCGCTTGGCTTTTCGGTAGCCAGACAGTTACGCTGTTTTACAAATAAAGATGGAGATCGTAGGGACACGACACCGTCGTGTCCGCCGCCTGATTGACAGAAACGGTCACGCAGTTGCGTGCCCCTACAACGTGAAGTCACTTAGAACTTGACCATGAACGCCGTGAAGTACATCAGGGCAATGCCGACAACCACACCGCTCAGATTGATCCAATTGATTGCCGGGGAGCCACGCTGCGCGGAGTCCTTTGTAATCAGCTTCCCGACTTCCCAGACCACCTGCAAAATTGCGCCTACGCCAATGGCAAGGAAGATGGTTGCCAGCACCGGATTAAAGGCGAACCCGCCGAGCCATGTGCCGAGAATCGCCGGAGCGCCCGCCAGTAGAATCAACAACGCGAAATGCTTCAAGCCCGGATTCTGGCGCACAATCGGTGCTGCAATGCCTACCCCTTCGGTGATGTTGTGCAGGGTGAAACCGAGAATCAGGAATGTGCCGAGCGCTGCCTCCCCAGAGGCGAATGCTGCGCCAATGGCAAGCCCTTCGCCCAGATTGTGCAGCCCGATGCCGAGCGCGATCCGGTAGGCGATGCCGAGGGGGGTGCTCTCTTGATCGCGGCGGATACTGCCAATGACGAGCAGACCGCCGAGCGTAATCAGCGCGATGAAGATCACCATCGGGACACCCTGCCAGAACGCGGGCAGTTCGGCGGCGAACTCATTGGCGTCGAGCCACGTCCCGATTGCCAGATAGATCAGCAAGCCAACCGTGAGCGCGAGAATGAACTGCATTGCCGGTCTGCTCAGGCGGCGCATGAACGGATACCACAACATGCCGAGGAAAATGGGCACGACGCCGACATATAACCCGACCAAGCCAAACTGAAGGAAAAGATCGGTGGTGAGCTGCGGCGTTTCGACGGCAACCGCTACTTCCCCTTCAAACGGCGTACCGAGCGAAGAGAGCAGGACAATAGCGTGTGCTTCTTCCTCAACCCAGGGATAGTAAATCGTGAAGGTGGCTCGCCCCAGACGCGGGATCACATTTGAGGGTTCGGCGTCGAACATATAGTAAGCGTCATCCACCTGTATCTGCGGGATGGTGACTTCCTGCGGTCCGTCGTTCACGACCTCGACCTGAATGATTCCCGGTTCCGGCAGGGTCACGCGCTGAATGGCGATCTGTTCCACAGGTGGTCCCGCCAGTTCGGTTAGCCCACCGCCCGTCACGACCAGATAGGTGAGCACAATGCCCAGCAGTACCAGCGGAACCAGCGCCAATCCCCACGCTGCGCCGGACAGACGATTCGGTTGTGATGTGGCAGGCGTTTGTGAAGCTGTCGTAGTCATGTTAGCTCGCCTCCTGCTGGCTTGCCGTGCTGCCATGCGTGGCTTTGTAGTCCCACTCGGCGTCCAGCCCGACTTCTGCCAGCGCAGCCGGGTAATCTTCAGGGCGCACCGCATTGAAAAAGCCCATCCAGCCCAATTCCGCGAATTCGCTCACGTGCGCATGGAACATATAGCGCCCCGGATAGCGCGGACGGAATTCGATGATGCCACGCTGTCCTTGCGCCTGCATGATGGTGTCCACTGTGCGCAGCGTAGGCTGCAAAGTGGTGCCAGTATCGTAGTAGTCGAAGAAATGGGCGTGCAGATGGAACGAGTTTATCAGGTCGAACTCCACGATGTTGATCAGGTAAATGCGGACAAGCTCGCCCACCTGAATCGGAATCGGACGGCGCATGAATTCATGCCCAACCGTGTTGACCGCGTAAATTTCGTTTTCACTGTCAAAATTGGTGTCGAAGGCGTTCATGATCATCATGAACTCACGCGCAGGGGGACGACCTTCCGCCGGATCGACGATAAACGCGCCGTACATGCCTTTGTGAATGTGGCGCTTAGCGGCTGCGCGTGACAGTGGTACAGGTGACAGCCGAACGGATCGGCGTCGAATTCATAGGTGAAGCTTTCGCCCGGATTGATGCCACCGCGATATTCCCCCGCAACGCCATCCATTTCTGCCGGATGAAAGCCATGAAAATGCATGGTATGGGGATGTGTGCCGAAATTGGCGAAGTTGATGCGCAGATGATCCCCTTCGAGACAGCGGATTGTGGGTCCCGGTACGCGGGCGTTGTATGCCCACGCCGGAAAGAACAAACCCGGCGCAATCTCGATCTCGAAATTGATGTCGCCTGCGGAAATGTTGTACTCGCGGATGGCGTTCCCATTTTCCGTCGTGCCGACGATGGTGCCGTAATCCCAATCCACCAGCATTTGCATTGGGTCGAACCCGTTGCGCTCGTGATCGACAGTGCCCATCAACATTTCGGCGGTGTGGCTGTCGTAACTGCCCGATCCCATGGTCATCCCCGACATGTTGTGCATGTCGTGCGGGGTGGGCGTATTTTCCTGCGCGACTGCCGAGCCACGCAGCACGGTTGCGCCAACCAGTGCAGCGGTAGTTCCCAGCCCTAACCCGACGAATCCTCGTCGGGAGAGGGATTGTTTCTTCTCCGCGTCCATTTTGATTTGTCCCAAAAAGACATTTAAGGTTATAAATTTACAGTTTAGGCTTGTCTAAAAAATTTGTCAAGTAATGCGAGAATCGAAAAGCGCGTAGGATACATCTGCACCCCACGCGCTTTTGTTGCTGAAGTCAACTGCTGAAATTACTGTCCGTCGCTCAATTCATCGCGCACGTCACGGACTGTTTCCTTCACGTCCTGAACCGTTGCATCCGGTTCTTCGCGCACGACTTCAATACGGACACGCGCCACCAACCCGCCGATGGCAGCAAGCCCTGCGAGCACAGGATAGAAGACCAGCAGCGCGCCACCCGCGACCACACCAATCGTCAGCGGGATTTCAATCAGGGTACGACCCTCAGGGTTGCGAATGATCAGGCGGCGAACGTTGCCTTCCTCGATCAATTCGCGCACGCGCTCAACCAACTGGTTGCCAGCGACTTCCAGTTCTTCGCTGAAAGTACGCTTCTGGTCGTTATTTGGATTATCGGTCATGATCTGTTGCTCCTTATCATCCTCTAGAGTTGCTGCTATTCTATACGGGTAAATGGCGTAAAAGTTTCACATTACATTTTTCATTATAGCACAAATAGGAGCGCCTTGCTATATCTTCAGCGAAAATTTGCGCTATAGTAATGTTTAAGCGTTGACCACCACTTGGAGGGAGCATGGCGAAACGACACTACGCACTCATGCTTGCGGTTCTGATGGCGTTGATGGGCGGCACTTTTATCGTGCTGGGACAGTCCGGGTTAGGGGTAGGCTGGACGGCACAATATTTTAACAATACGTCGCTTTCCGGCTCACCTGTTTATACTGAGACGCTCCCCAACGGAATTAATTTCAACTGGGGGACTGGCTCACCGAATGCGCTTGTGCCTGTCGATAATTGGTCTGCCCGCTTTACCTCTGTCCAGACACTGCAAGCTGGCACCTATGAATTTGTCGTCGCTTCCGACGATGGTGTGCGCGTCTTCATCGATAATGTGCTGGTGCTGGATCGTTTCGTCGGGCGCATCTTGACGACAGACCGCTTCCAGCAAAACCTCACGGCGGGTCCACACAGCATCACGGTTGAATATGTGGAATTTGTCGATCAGGCTGCGCTTCAATTCCAGTGGTTCTTACTCGCTGGCGGGACGGAAACACAGGTAGCAGGCGGTGGTGGTGGATTTGCCACCCCATTCGGCACACCGCCGCCTACAGCAGTCTATACCGGTCCAACGGTAACGGTGGTCGGCGTTCGCGGTTTGGCGGTGCGCACGGGTCCATATCTTGGCGCATCCTACATCACGGCGTTGGTGGGTCAGCAAAGCTATCCAGTGCTGGCACGCAACCGTGACGAAGGCGTCTATACGTGGTATCTGGTTCAGGTGGGTGAACGACAAGGGTGGTCTTCCGGACGTTATTTGACGGTGAGCGTCGATCCCGAAACCCTTCCGATACAGGGCAGCGTTTTTGACGAACACGCCAACCCGCCTGATCTTGGCGTGGTTGCAATACCGCGTGCGGTGATGAATCTGCGTGCGCGTCCGAGCATTCGCTCTCCAAGAATTGGCAGCATCCCGTGGGGCGCACAAACCTCTTTAGTTGGGCGAACCGTGCAAGGCGGGATTGATCGCTGGTATCAGGTTCGATACAACGGACAGGTCGGTTGGATCGCTGCACCGTGGGTCACGGTGCGTGGTGACCTGTTCAGAGTCCCGGTACGGTAACTACCGCAATTCTCTAGATATGCTCAGAGAGGGCGCACAGACGTGCGCCCTTCTTGCGTTATCCCTGCATGATTTTGTAGATTTCTGTAGATTTTTGGTGATACAATGTAGCCCATTGGCGTGATTTGTTAT
>DATGQJ010000241.1:0-5313 GCA_035304265.1 Oceanobacillus sp. | reverse complement strand
CAATGGCGCTGGTAGAAGCGCACGGCGGACGCCTGTGGCTGGAAAGCGAAGAGGGCGTTGGCACGACGGTGTATTTCACCCTGCCGATGGCATAACTTATCCCCAAATTGCCGCGTCTTTGTCCCAGAATTGTCACATTCGTTTCGTACAATCGTGCAAACGGACAGTTCTGGGAGCATGTTTCGATGAAGAGAATCGCTGTTTTGCTGCTGGTGTTGGGGGCGTTCGCGTTGACCATCCCTGTACAGGCACAGGATCAAATCACCTACACCAGCCAACCCGACCAAATCCTGATCTTTCTCAACAACGTTGCTTTCGTTAAAGACCAGATCACCATTCCCACCGGAACCGACGTTGCGGTGACACTGCCCGCGCAGATTTACCCGGATACGTTAGTGCTGCGCGAAAACGGCGAACGAGTGAACACCTATCGCCTGCGCTCTGACAGCGGATCGCTGGTGGTGACGTGGGAAACGAGCGAAGGCGAGGACGAACTGCGCGAGATCACGCTGGATTATCTGGTCAGCGGGATTAGCTGGCGACCCAAATACGACATGTGGCTGACGGACGAGAACGCCGGAACGGTTGATCTCGACTTCTACGCCGAAGTCACCAACAGCGGCTTGACGCTCGAAGGCGTGACCACCACGCTTGCTGCCGGACGGGTGGATACCGCCCAGCCGCTTGACCAGTACGCGGCAGTCACTGCCAACCAGTACATCGCCGGATACGAGCCGCCAGCAGGCGGGGAACTGGGGATGGGCGCAGTGGAGATTCAAACCCTCTATCCGGCGGGCGAGGTCGATTCGACGGCGGGCGATACCCTCTATTTGAGTCTGGCACAAGAAACGTTACCCGCGCGGCGTGTGCTGCTGTGGAATGCGCAAACCGATAACCGCGTGAGCGTGATCTACAAAGTACGCAACGAGTCCTCGCTGACGCTGGCAGAGGGCATCGTGCGCACTTATGAGGACGGCGTGTTTCTGGGCAGCGATTTTGTTGAACTCACGCCGGTGGGCAGCGAAGGCAGCGTCACGGTGGGCACGTTACAGGACGTGCGCGTGAACCGTGCCCAGACTCAGACCAACATCGGCAGGCTGTTTGACCGCATCCAGACCAACGTCGAACTCACGGTGAGCAGCTTCAGCGCCGAGCCAGTGGACATCGAGATCGTGGATGCGTATCCTGCCACCGCCGAAAACTTCTCCTTCTCGCAAGAGGCGGAACGGCAAATCGGCAATCTGCTGCGCTGGCAGGTGACGATCCCGCCGGGTGAAACCCTAACCATCACCTACCAGTACGAGCAGTAAGCACAGAGCTACTATTCGTACAGGGCAGGGGCGACGCCACGTGGTGTCGCCCTTTTCCGTTGCTGTCATGCGCTTTGCCTATTGATTGAATTGTGGACGTTGTAGGGACACGACATCGTCGTGTCCGCCGCCTGATTGACAGGAACGGACACGCAGTTGCGTGTCCCTACAACGTTTCCGTCCTATTTGGGAAAACCGCATCATCCCGTCCGTTTCCCCAAATTCGGCGGATAAGACAATGTGCGAACCGCCTTCGCCCTTGTCCTCACGATATTTCTGTCTTTATCTTGCCCTATCTATACTGGCTTTTTTTTGACACTGAAATCGTTTCGGATTACTATCTGGATGCGATCCGAAACGTTTTGGATAAATTGCTTTCTTTAAAGTGAATATATGCAGGTAACGTTAAAGGATATTGCGAAAAAGAGTGGTTTTTCCGTAACCACGGTTTCCAGAGCGCTGGCAGGGTACAGCGACGTGAACGCGCAGACCCGGCAGCACATTATACAAATTGCCGACGTGCTCGGTTATCAACCCAACCTGCTCGCAAGGCAGTTTCGCAGCCAGCGCACCCATACCATCGGCATCATTATCCCAGCGCATGATTACGCCTTCTCCAGTGGCTTCTTCAGTCAATTGATGTTGGGCATCGGCGACGCTATTGCCGTTGAACACTATGACCTGCTCATCAGTGCGCAGGAGCCGGACGACGACGAGATCATGGCTTACCGCCGTATGGTTGCGGGAAATCGCGTGGATGGCATGATCCTCGCACGCACCCGCCAGAATGACCCGCGTATCCAGTATTTGAAGGAGCAGGGGCATCCGTTCGTGGTGTCGGGGCGCGGTGCGCCCGGTGAACCCTCCGATTTTCCCTACATCGACGTGGACAGTCAGGCGGGCATTCGCTCAGTGGTGCAGCATTTTGTCGAATTCGGACACCGGGCGATTGGACTAATCCTGCCATCCCCCGAAATGGCGTTCACAGGTTTCCGGCATGAAGGCTACTGCGAGGGATTAGCCGATGCGGGCATTCCGTACCGACCTGAGTACGTCGTCTATGGCGATCTGTGGTGGACGGGCGGTTATCAGGGGGCGCAATCTCTGCTTGACAACCACCCTGAATTGACCGCGATTATCGCGTGCAACGATTTAATGGCACTTGGCGCGATGAGCGCGGTTCAGGGACGCGGATTGCTGGTTGGGCGTGACATTGCCGTTGCGGGGTTTGACGATACCCCTGCCGCTGAGTATGCGTATCCACCGCTGACGACAGTGCATCAGCCCATTTACGAGATCGGGCAGCGTCTGGTCAAGATGCTGATAGGCATCATCACAGGAACGCCGCCGCCGGAAACTCAAGTGCTTTTACCCTGCAAGCTCATAGTGCGGGCTTCCAGCGGCTTTGCCCGCGAGCGATATTGAGCGTGTATTGAACTCAGTCTGTGGAAGGAGGTCAATGAGCACAAACATCCTTACTTATCGTTCAAAGTTAGTGCAATCAGGAGGCAACATGCGTAAAAAATCTCTGTTCATTTCGCTGTTCATGGTCCTGTTGCTGGCATCCGTTGTGGTGGCACAGGATGGCGATGTAACCTTCCTCTCCAGCCAATTCAACATTGTAGAAGAGGCGGAACGCTTCCGCGGGATTCTGGCGGAAGGCGGATATGACTTCCAGGAAGTCGCGGGCGGTGACATTATCACTCAAGTCCTTGCTGAAGCCGAAACCGGACAGGGCGAAATCGACGTAATCGGCGATCTGCATGGTGGTTTCCCGCCGCTCGCCGCAGAAGGTGCGCTGGACAACCTCATTGATTTGCTGGAAGACCTCGAAGCAGACCGCGAGTTTGTCCCCTGGACTGTCGAGCTTGGTTTGCTGGACTCCGATGACTACCTGTACTATATTCCGTGGATGCAGGCGACCTACATCATGGCTGCCCACGTCGATGCGCTCGAATATCTGCCTGAAGATGCAGATTTGAACGCCCTCACGTGGGAAGAACTGGGGACATGGTGCCAGAACATTCTCGATGCTACCGGATCGCCGCGTTGTGGCTTCCCCTATGCTGGCTTGTTCCATCGCTTCCTTCAGGGGTATCTGTGGCCCTCGTTCACGGGTGGTATGGTCACAGGCTTCAAGAGTGAAGCAGCGGCAGAGATGATGGAATGGGTGCGCGACGAACTGTGGCCCACCATTCATCCTGAATCGATCAGCTACGAGTTCATGCAGGACCCGCTTCTCTCCGGTGAGGTATGGGTAGCGTTCGACCATACCGCGCGTCTGATCAACGCCTTCAACGAAGAGCCTGAGAATTTCGTGGCGTTCCCTGCCCCCGCCGGACCCGCTGGTCGTGGCTTCATGCCTGTTGTTGTTGGGCTGGCGATTCCCAGCACGTCGGACAACAAGGAAGGCGCTGCCGAATTGATCGATTTCCTGACCCAGCCCGAAACGCAGGCACAGGTGCTGCGCGAACTGGCATTTTTCCCGATAGTCGGTGGGGTAGACACCTCTGATCTGCCGGAAGGGGTCGCGCTGGAAGCGGCGGCAGTCGAAGCGCAGGCGAATTCCGAGGACGCGCTGCCCGCGCTGCTGCCGGTTGGCTTGGGCGAACGTGGCGGCGAGATCAACAACATCTTCCGCGCAGCGTTTGATCGTATCGTCCTCAACGGCGAGGACATCCAGACCGTACTCGACGAAGAAGGCGCAAACCTGCAAACCCTGCTCAATGAGACCGGAGCGCCCTGCTGGGCACCCGATCCCGCGAGCGACGGCGCTTGCCAGGTCGAGTAAGTATTGTCTGATGAATCGAGAGGCGAGGTGAACCCCCGCCTCTCGACTGTGTGGAAAATGGAAGATTTACAATTTATGTTCTTTTAGGCTGGTTGTCATACAAAAGGTTTTGCCCATTGTCCCTGAGTTTTAAGGGATCATAGATGAACATCAAAAGAAGAAATTGGACTCCTTATATTTTGTTGTTACCCTCGCTGCTTTATCTTGCGTTGTTTTTTGCCTTCCCGATGGTGCGCTCCCTGTCGCTGGCGTTCTGGAAGGACGATGCCCGTCTTCCCCTTCACAGTGAGGCTGACCTCGATAGTCCGGTGGTTGGGTCGCTGCCGCAGGCGTCCACCGTCACTGTGCTCAATACACAGGGCAATTTGATTGAAGGCGAAATACCAACAGGAGCCATCACCGAAGTTTGGTATCGCATCAGCGCCGTCGATGCCGAGGGGCAGACGCTCGAAGGCTGGGTACACGGTGATCGCGTTCGGGTGGATGAAACCGATGAAGCCACCGGCGTGCCTACACTCGGCAGAATCCGAACCGTCCGGCGCACCGGCGCAGACCCGCAAACCAGCGTGTTTGTCGAGCCGGGTTCAACGCGCGGTGAACTGGTCGGCAAGCTGGATGCGCAGACCGAAGTCGAAATTTTGGAACCACGAACGATGGAAGTCTGGTATCAGGTCAGCGGCGTTGTAGACGAGCAGACCGTCGAAGGTTGGGCGCAGTCGGCATATATTACGCTCGGTCAGCAAGACGCCACTTCCGGCTTTGTCCAGCGTGGCAGCGCGGGTGAGTGGACGCTGGATTTCATTCGGACAATGATTTCAGACAGGTTTTTCAGCAGCGCCCTGTGGACGACGCTTTTGCTGGTGCTCATCACCATTCCGATTCAATTCGTGGTGGCGCTGATCATGGCGCTGGTGATTCAGGCGCGTTTGAAGGGAAACCTGTTCTTTCTTTACATCTTCTCGATACCGCTAGGGGTATCCGAGCTTGCGGTGGGCATCGTCTTTTTCCTGATGTTCACCGAAAGCGGCTACATCAACAGCTTTTTACAGGGGCTTGGGCTGATTGACCAGCGGATTACCTTCATCAGCGCCGATAACCGCCACTGGATTATTATCGCGGTGGTGCTGGCGGAAGTCTGGCGTGCTACATCTATCGTGATGGTCATTCTGGTTTCCGGGCTTCAGTCCGTGCCGACGGAAGTTCTAGAAGCCG
>DATGQJ010000240.1:0-5558 GCA_035304265.1 Oceanobacillus sp. | reverse complement strand
GAAGTTACGCTGCGTCTTCGTCACCTGCTCGATGGGGACGTTGTGGACGAGCGCCGCCGTCACTGCGTGAATATCCTGACCCTGCGCGAACGCCTCTAACAGAGACGGCTCGCGGGTGATGTGCGCCATGATGCGTAATTCAACCTGACTGTAATCCACCGAAAGCAGGCACATACCGTCCGGCACGATGAAGGCTCGCCGCACTTCTCGCCCGATCTCCGTGCGGATGGGGATATTCTGGAGATTGGGATTGCTGCTGCTCATGCGTCCGGTGCTTGCGCCCGTCTGGTTGAAGTCGGTATGCACCCGCCCGGTACGAGGGTTGATCAGCGCGGGCAGCGCATCGACATACGTGCCTTTCAGTTTGCTCAATTCGCGGTAGTTGAGAATCTTGTCGATGACCAGATGCTCGCCGCGCATACTTTCGAGGACATCGGCGGCGGTGGAAACGCCGTGTGAGGTCTTGCGAATGCCCTGCGCTTTTAAGCCCAATGTGCCGAACAGCACGTCGTTCAACTGCTTGGGGCTGTTGATGTTGAACCGCGTTCCGCTCAACTCGTAAATTTCGGCTTCCAGAGCAAGCAGCCTGTCGTTCAGGTCTTTGCTCATGAGGTCGAGATAAGCTGTATCCAGCAGCACCCCCGTCTGTTCCATCGCCGCGATCACCGGAATAAGCGGGATTTCGATGTTCCTGAACACGTCAATCGGCGCAGGCGGGTTTTCCGTCCCCCACAACGGATCAACGTCGGGATCACCGGGTTGTCGTTGTAGCCGCTGCTCCAAAATGGGCACGAGCCGGTGAGTCGTCACTGCGTCGGCGACGGCATAGGGCGCGGCAAGATCAATCGGAACCTGACTCATCGGAATCTGTTTCTTGCCCGTGCCGATCAACTTGGTGATCTCGGTCATCGTCACCTGAAGCTCTTTGAGGGCGAGGCGCTTCAAGCCAATCGTCTGGCTCAAGGGATCACGCACCCATTCAGCGATCATGGTGTCGAAGGCGATAGGCTGCACGTCGATGCCGAAACGCTGCATCATCACCAGATCGTAATCGGCGTTATGCGCGTATTTGGGAATGTTCGGGTTGGTCATTGCGGGGCGAATCGCTTCGATCACGGTTTCGAGCGGAAGTTGCTGCCCATCCAGATGCCCAACAGGGATGTAGTATCCGGTTTCGCCATCGACGGAAAGCGAGATGCCCACTAAATCCGCCAGCATCTTGTCCGTACCGGTGGCTTCGGTATCGAAGGCGATTCCGCTGGCGTTGTTGAGCGCTTTCACCAGATCGCGCAGTTTTTCCTCATCGTCCACGATGACGGTTGGGAATTTTGTGGCTTCGGATACCGTCGGTGTATGCAGTGGTACTTCGACATCGTGCATGTTGAAAAGGGGAAGCTGTTCGCTGGTGCGGATAGAAAGCCGTCCCAACTGGTTGAACAGGCTGCCAAATTCCAACTCGCGGAACAGCGCCTCGACTTTGCGTTTGTCGAAGTCGTGGGCGACACATTGCGTCAGATCAAACTTGATTGG
Organism: Oceanobacillus sp.; assembly: GCA_035304265.1. Classification (GTDB taxonomy): domain Bacteria; phylum Chloroflexota; class Anaerolineae; order Aggregatilineales; family Phototrophicaceae; genus Flexifilum. Next base: position 4,028 of record DATGQJ010000240.1, on the reverse strand, counting down.
GCAGTCACGCTGGATGGTCGCCAGTCGATAGCTGAGGAATGCCATGTCGCGTCCGGCTTCCAGCTTGGTGAGGGTAGACCCTTTGATCTGGTCGAGGTTCGCGTAAATGTTTTCCAGCGTACCAAACTGTTGCAGCAAAGCCGTTGCGGTCTTGTCACCGATTCCGCGCACGCCGGGGATGTTGTCGGATGTGTCGCCTTTGAGCGCCTTGAAGTCGATCAGTTGGATCGGTTCCAAGCCGTATTTCTCGCGAAACTTCTGCACATCGTAAAATTCGTCGGGTACGCCGGTCTGCGGCACGTAGAGGCGCACTTTCGTATGTTCGGTCAGGAGTTGCAGCAGGTCACGGTCTCCGGTGAAGATCATCACGTCCACGCCCTGCGCTTCAGCCATCAGCGAGACCGTCCCCATCAGGTCATCCGCTTCGTAGCCCTCTTCCATCAGAATAGGCACGTTGAACGCCTGCACGATTTCGATAATGCGCCGAATCTGCGATTCCAGATCGTCGGGCATTTTCTCGCGCGTGCCTTTGTATTCGGGGAAGAGTTCGTCACGTCCGGTCAAACCCGCATCGAAGGCGACGGCGAGGTAGTAGGGCTGCTCTTTTTCGAGGATGTCCATCAGCGTGCGGGCGAAGCCAAATACGGCGCTCGTGCCTTCTCCGCTGGCGGTCATCAGTGGACGGGCACTCTGGGCAAAATAACTCCGGTACGCCAGCGCGTGACCATCGAGAATGTAAAACAAGGGGCGAGAGGACATATTGGCTTCCTAACCCTAGAGACATCACCGGAAGCCAATCCAGCTTCGGGTGAGACAAGAAATTTACAGCAACTTCATTGCGAACGTTTGAGCGAAATTATACCACAGGCGAGGCGTTTTGCCGATTATCACCAACTGTTTATGCAGAATTGCTTGACGCCGTGATGAGAAATACCGCACGGGTTGATGGCGTTCTGGTATTCCTTTTCCGCACTGGTGCAGGCTGTTTTGGGGCATGTTGTGGAAAGTGGCACGCCGATCTTCGGACGCTTCAACGCGACGATTGGCAAGTTTGTTGAGCTAGATGGCTACCTGACTGCTGTAGGCGTTTCGGCATTTCGGCGCATCCCTTCAACCGACCTTACAGAGCGCGAAAACAAATGACAAGGGCACAGCAGATGCTGTGCCCTGTTTCTAACTTCGCCTACGGTTGCCAGCGGAAGATACTGACAATTTCGGGGAATTCGATTGGCAGCGCTTCACCTGTAGCGAGATCGAGCAGATTGAATCCGCCATAGATGCTGCCCGCTTCCGTCCACTGGGCATTGTGGTAGACGGGAACTGTTCTGCCATTCGGCGACAGAGTCCCGGCAACCGTTGCCCCGGTTTCGCCCTGCGAAAGCGTGACGAGATTCACCTCGCCCGCTTCGCCCGTTGTTGTATCGAAATCGAAAGAGAAGGCGTTGGTTTCTTCAGGAGTCGTCGGAATGGTCGAGCCGAAGATACGCACCACACCCGGCGCAATCTCCACCGCCTGTTCCGTAAATAGCGGGATATTCATGGTGTCCACGTCGCCCACAGCTTCGGTGTAGGTGTTGATGGCGTCAAGGCTGTCAGCGATGTGCGGTACGAACTCACCACCCATGCCCGTGTTGCCGTAAAGCAGCGCACGACCATCGGACAGGGGAAGCAAATCGGTATGCACCTGACCTTCTAACTCCTGCAATTCCCCGCTGGCGAGGTCGTACACGCCAACCGTGTTCCATTCCCAGATACCCACATCCACGATCAGCTTTGCCGCTGTGCCGTCCTCACCAAGCACGAACAGTTCGGGTTGGTAGATGCGGAATTCGGCGGCATTACTGGCGGATTCGTCGATGGGTATGTCGGCAAGCAACTGCTGTGTTTCCCGTGTGCTCAGGTCGATCAGCCACACGCCGTTATCGGCATAGGCGAGGTATTGTCCATCCTGACTCCACACGGGACCGCTGAAAAACTGTACCGCGCTCACAGGGGCAACCGCTTCGGGTTCCTCGGTGTGAACCGATTGCAACCACAACTGACCGTCGCCATAGTAGGCAACGCCCAAGCCGTCGTAAGCGACTTCAAAGTTGATGACTCCACTCTCGGAATGGCTGATCTGGCGGGGTTCGCTTTCTCCATCGAGGATCAGTTGATAGATTTGCTGAACCCCGCCGTCGTCTGCCGCGAGGTAATAGGCTGGCTGCGGGGGCGCATCCTGTGCGGCGGCGATACCAGCGAGAGCGGAAAATACAACGAGCAGCACAACTACGGAGAGACGTGCTACTTTCATCGGAGTTGCCTACCTTTCTGAGACAAGACCAGATTGCAGTATGACTCAATCCTGAATTTGCGCTAGAGGGGATGATTAGAAAATGGGGATACTCTGAAGGGAAATACAGGCAGGGGCGACTCACCGAGTCGCCCACCTATCGTCTCCGATATTCAGATGGATTTCGTGTCTCAGTCGTGCAGCGTCATCACGTAGGCGACCAGATTGTCGATCTCCGCTTCGGTGAGCACTTCGCCAAAACCATGCGGCATGGGCAGCGCCCACTGTCCACCCTGCGGATGCGGCGCAGTGAAGTCTTGCGGATTGACAATCGAATTGTGAATGTATTCAGCAGCGTCGGTGATGCCCGGATAGGTGAGGGCGCGTTCGCTCACGTTCCATAGACCGGGTCCGATGAGCACCATTTCATCAGGCGTGATCGAATGGCAGGTTGCACACGCCCACGACACGCCATCCGGCAGTTGATGCTGGGTTGTAAAGACCACCTGCCCCTGTTCTGGATCGCCCGTGACTTCTTGGGCAGCCGGGGCTTCGGTGGGAGCAGTCGTCGGCGCTTCAGTCGGGGCTGCCGTTGGCGGTGGTGTATCGGTGGGGGCAATCGTCGCCGTCGGGAGAGCCGTGTTGGTTGCCGTCGGCGGAATCGGCGTGTTGGTGGGTGGTTGGGTCGGCGCAATAGAAGTCAGGTGTTCGTTGGTCGCTGCCACTGCGGTTTGCGTATCTTGTGCCTCTGCTGCCCATTCCGGCGTTGCCACTGAACCACATGCGGCGGCAGCAAAAACCGCGATGAGCGCCATTACAGGGAGAACCAAACGGCTCAGATTTACATGCATCATCATACTCTCTTGATCAGATTTCTTGTGAAATTAAGGACAAGTATAGCGCAGCGGCTTGCAAAGTGGCAAGCCTGATCAATTTCAATATTAGAAAATTTGTGCTATAATTGAGCAAGGTTTGATGGTGGATTGGATTCTGAATGGCTTACAGGCGCACTTTAGGCGCTATGCGGGAAAAAGTGGATGCGCTCAAACGGACGATTGACTTACGCGAACTGTTCCTTGAACGTTATCCGGGGCGTTTTCGTCGTGCTGGGCGCTGGCTCTATGGACCTTCGCCTTACCGCCATGATCGACACCCCAGCTTTGCGATAAACGAAGATGTGTATATCGACTTTGCCACTGGCGAGCGCGGGGATGAAGTGGACTTCGTGCGGCGCGAGCAAGGGGCAAGTTTTGCCGAAGCGGTCAAGCTGCTCGAAGCGCGGGTAGGCGGCATTTCGCTGGCTGAAGCTGCCGTTATTCCGCAGTGGTCGCCCAGCCCAAGCGAACCCCCTCCGGCGGCATGGCAGACGGTCATGCGTGCCGAATGTCACCGCGCACATACCTATCTCTTCTCCAATACACCGGACGCGCGGCAGGCGCTGGACTGGCTGCGTCGGCGTGGGCTGAAAAAGCACACGCTGCGGCAGGCAGGCATTGGCTATAACCCGGCGTGGCGGCGTACCCGTCTCCGCGATCAGGAAACCGGACAGCGCGTGTCGATTGCACCGGGCATTCTGATCCCCTGTTTTGGTGACGGCGCGTTATGGGCGGTTCATGTGCGGACGCTTCCAGAACTGAACGCGGGACAAGTCCTGCCGAAATATCTCTACGTTCGGGGAAGTAAGGCAAGTGCCCTCTTCAATACCGACGCGCTCGAACCAGACAGGGACGTTCTGATTGTCGAAGGGGAGTTCGAT
>DATGQJ010000239.1:0-6361 GCA_035304265.1 Oceanobacillus sp. | reverse complement strand
CATAGTCACTCCACAGGGTAAATTTCTGCGGACAAGATAGGGAATTTGATACGGTAAGTCAACGGATTGGACTCATAGAATCGGCGGCAGATTTTTGTGGCATTTTGCCAGATGTTGGGTGAGGTTTGAGGAAGATGGTATCAGGTGTGTCACAACGATGTGTTGGGTGACCCGTGGGTCGTCCCTACGATCAACCGCCCATTTTCATGAATTCAGGCGGACATGACGGTGTCGTGTCTCTACGAACACCGTAATTTTCAGATACGCGCCAGGGCAGACACGCAGGTCTGCCCCTACGATCAGCTTATGCGCCCATGACCTGACGCGAGGTTGCCAGTGTACGGCGAGCGCATATACGCAGGTGCACTTCTACGGTGTATGCCCTGAATGCCATGCGCCCATGACTTGACGCAAGATTGCGAGTTCACCGACGTGATAGGCGTTGTGGTCGGCGAGAATCAGCGCCTCGCGCAGAACGGTGTGACCGCCGTAACCGTGTGGAATCGGCGCGAGCAAATCGGTATTGGGGTCGGCTACAATATCCTGCATTGCCTTCAGGTCACGCCGGAACTGTTCAATAGACGCATTCCACGCGGCGAGATCGGCTTTTTCATCATGCGCCCGCCAGTAGCCTGAGGGCCAGTCGGGGGAGACATGGTTGGGATCGCGGGTGTATTCGAGGATGTCCCACTGGGTGATACGTAAGTGCTCGACCAGATGCCACGGGGTGTAGGGGACATTGGGCGGAAAGGCGTTGATCATGTCCTCAGGAAAATTCGCCACCGCATCATCGAAGGTCATGTGAGCGCCCTTCATGCTGAGTAGATTGAGGACGTGCTGGCGCAGGGATTGGTCATTTGTCATGGTATTATCCTCTGTTGATTGATATACAAATTGTAACTCGCCTTGACGATTGGGATAGGATACCATTTAATTAATTTTGAACATCCAAACGGAATGCAACGTAAATAGCAGTTAGCACGTATAACACTCGGTAAGGTTTCTTATTTGGAGGGGATATGATCCCAAAAGAAGTTGCGGTAAAAGTGCTGGCAGAGGCGCTGCGCACCGGGGCTGATCTGGCGGAAATCTACGTCGAAGATGTGACTTCGCTGCGGCTGCGATTGGACGATTCCAAGATCGAAGAGGCAATACGTGGGGCGGATCGCGGCGCGGGCGTTCGGGTATTTTTCGGCAATCTCGTCACTTATGCTTACACCGACGAACTGAACGAAGAAAGCCTCTTAAACGCGGCGCGGGCGGCTGCCGCAGCAGGATCGGGAAGTAGTAAAACCCGTATCATCGACCTGACCGAGCGCAAAAGCCCGCTGGAATATCCGGTGGAGAAGCCGTTCGATACCATGAGCATCGAGGAAAAAGCGGCTTTGCTGGGGCGCATGGACGAAGCGGCGCGGGCGTACAGTCCATCCATCGTGCAGGCGGTAGCGCGATACGAGGAAATTCAGCGCAAGATGTGGATATACAACTCCGATGGGCTGTATGCCGAAGATGACCGATCCTTTACCGAGGTCATGGGCTTCGTAGTCGCGCAAAAGAACGGCACCATCCAGCAGTCGTTCCGAGGCTTTGGGGCGAGAAGTGGTCTCGAACTGCTGGATCGCAACGACGCGGTGGAAGAGATCAAGCTGGCGGCGGAAAGCGCGGTCAAGATGCTGGATGCGCGTCCGTGTCCGGCGGGCGAGATGCCGGTGGTGATATGCAACGGCTGGGGCGGCGTGCTCTTTCATGAGGCTTGCGGACACCAGATGGAAGCCGACTTCATCACCAAAGGCAGTTCGGCTTACGCAGGCAAGATCGGGCATCAGGTCGCCAATCCGATCATCACCGCCATCGACGACGGCACGATCCCGAACCGACGCGGCTCACTGCGCTTCGATGACGACGGCACCCCCGCACAGCGCACGGTGCTGATCGACAAAGGCGTGCTGACCGAATATATGTGGGACTTGGTAGAAGCTCGCCGGGCGGGACGCGCGACTTCGACAGGCAACGGGCGGCGTGAGAGCTACCGCCACATCCCCATGCCGCGCATGACCAACACCTTCATCGATCAAGGCGAGCATGATCCGCAGGAAATCATTGAGTCGGTCAAATACGGCATTTACATCAAGAGCATGTTCGGCGGGCAGGCGGATATTGCCAAAGGCGATTACGTCTTCAACGCCGCCGAAGCGTACCTGATTGAAAACGGCAAGCTCACGGCTCCGGTACGCGGAGCGACGGTTTTTGGCAACGGTCCGCAAACGCTGATGCAAATCGATATGGTGGGCAACGACCTTGCGCTCGATCCGGGCATTGGCATGTGCGGGAAGGGGCAGGCAGCCCGCGTGAGCGTGGGACAGCCGACCATTCGGATTCCGGCAGCGACAGTGGGCGGCACAGACGCCGCGAACGGATAGGGGGAGCGACATGGACTACATGAAGATAGCGGAATCGGTGGTCGAACGCGCCGCGTCAAGCGGGGTTGAGGCGGAAGCCTATATCGCCCATAACGTCGAAACCGAAATTCGCGTGAGCAAGGGCGAAGTCGAGAAATTGTCGCAGTCCAGTTCGCGCGGCATCGGCGTGCGCGTGATCGATGACGGGCGTACAGGCTACGCTTACACGTCCGACTTTTCAGAGGAGGGCTTGGAGCAAACTTGGAAAACCGCCCTCGAACTGGCGAAGGTCGCTACGCCCGATCCCCTGCGGATTTTGCCCCCACCACAGCCAATCCCTGATTTCTCCGATCTGGACATCTGGGACGATGAAATGCCGAATATTTCCGCGCAGACCAAGATCGAAACGCTCAAGCGGGTGGAACAGGCGGCGCTGGATTACGACAAGCGCGTGATTATGAGCGACTTCTGCACGTACAGCGACGCCATTTCGCACGTGTATCTGGCGAATTCGCGCGGATTTTCGGGACAGTATGGGCGCACGACGGCAGCCGCTTATCTGATGGGCATTGCGCGGGGCGACGATGGCGAGATGTGCAATGCCTTTGGGTTCGGCGCATCGACCTACTTTCGCGATCTGGACCCTGAGGCGATTGGACGGGAAGCAGGCGAGAAATCGGTGAGCATTCTCGGCGGCAAGCCCATCCCAACCCAGACAGCTACCGTTGTACTCGATCACGCGGTGGGCGCGGAGATTCTGGTGGCGCTGGCGCAGGCATTATCTGCCGATGCGTGGCAGAAGCGGCGCTCCTTCCTGATGGATCGCATGGGGCAGCAGATCGGCAGCGACATGCTCACGTTGATTGACAACGGCAGGATGAAGCGGGGGTTGGCTTCCGCGCCGTTCGACGGTGAAGGTGTGCCGACCTCGGCAACACGGCTGGTGGACGAAGGCGTGCTGCAAAACCTGATGTACGACAGCTATTCGGCGCGGAAGGCGAATGTTGGCTCTACCGGAAACGCCCAGCGTGCGAGCCATCGTGGGCTGCCCACGCTTGCGCCGAGCAATTTTTACATGCAGCCGGGACATCGCACTCGCGACGAGATTATCGCCGGAGTCGAGCGCGGCATGTACGTGATCAGCGTGATGCAGACGGGCGGTATCGACCCGATTACGGGCGACTGCTCGATGGGTGCGAACGGCTTGTGGATTGAGAACGGCAAAATCGTGGGACCCGTCGGCGGCGTGACGATTGCGACCACGCTGGACGGCTTCATGATGAACATCAGTGAAGTCGGTGGCGACCTGCGGATGATCCCGTTCTTCGGCAACATCGGCGTGCCGACCCTGCGGGTGGACAACGTGACTATCGGCGGGACGAATTAGCAAGTTCCTGTTGTGTGATGAAAAAGCCCGGTCATGGATCGGGCTTTTTCGTCGTCGCCATGAGTATAGCCCGCTCATCTAATTCATTTGACGGATGATGTACTCTGGTATATCTTCCCAGTACAAACCCAACTGGCAGGACATCGTATCGTTGCCATTTAACGCTATGCGATGAATGACTTCGACTTCAAGCCTGTCACAGTCTGGTGACCAACAGTACCCTGCCCAAACAAGATAGGGCTGTCCTCTCCGCCAGTCACTTTTATCAATCAGCCATTTGCGTTGTTCAAATATCTCTGCCGGTGGATGACCAACGCCCTTGTAATCCAGAATGCCAATCAGGGTTTCGTTCTGATTTATTCCCTCAGTTGACCTGTGTAACACTAATGCGGCACCATACTCACCATCTTCAAAGCGATAACTGAGACAGTCCCCCGGTTGAAAATGAGGTAGATCATCGCAGATTTGATCGTATCGGTTCACTACGTTTATCCGAACGACCTCTTCAGGGACTTTGTATTGTGCGAGAAGGTTTTTTAAGAACGCCAGAGCCGTCTCGACATCCTGCATATTCTCAACGCCGAACGAGAAATCCATCCAGCCGCCCCCTGAACCAGCACCTTCTGACTCGCCAATGCCATTCTCTTCTACGGCGTCTTCGAGAGCATAGCGCAGATCAAGCTCGGTTGGACTGGCAAACCCACCTCCGTCAAGTTTGATATAGACCCAGATGGATTTGCGTTGAGAATGTTGTCGTGGCATGGTTTTTTCATCCAATGGTTTCTTTATTCATAAATACTAACTCCCATTCTTATTATTGTTTCGTGAAGCATTCAGTACGTCGCGCGTCCGCCGGACATATCGAAGACGAAGCCGGTGTTGAACGAGGCTTCTTTCGAGACGATCCAGCAGGCGAGGGCGGCGACCTCTTCCACCGTGCCAAGCCGCTGCATGGGGATGCGCTCGACCATGTACTTGAGTTGTTCGGGCGCGGTGTCGGCGTTCATGGGCGTGGCGATCACGGCGGGGGCGAGACCGTTGACGGTGATTCCGGTCTGCGCGTATTCTTTGCCCACGCCTTTCACCAGCCCGATCACGCCTGCTTTGGCGGCGGTGTAGCCTGCCATGCCGGGGTTGCCGTCTTTGCCCGCCATCGACGCGATCAGCAGAATCCGTCCATAATTGCGTGGCAGCATGTGGCGGATCGCGGCTTTGGTCACCAGAAATGTGCCGACCAGATTGACCTTGAGCACGTTCTCGAAGGTTTCCAGATCGTAGTCGAGGATGTTGGTCGCGGTTTTCCCGACGATGCCTGCGCTGTTGACCAGAATGTCCAGTTGACCGGAACGCTCCACGACTGCGGCGATGGCGTTTTCCACCGCCTGCCCGTCGCTGATGTCCACTGTCATCCCTTCGACGGACAACCCTTCGGCTTGCAGGCGGGTTGACGAGTCGCGCAGGGTTGAGGGGTTCACGTCGAACAGTGTGACCTGCCCGCCTTCCCGCGCGATGCGTTCGGCAATCGCCAGCCCGATGCCGCTTGCGCCACCCGTGACGATGGCGACCTGCCCCTGAAAGCGATTCGTCATGACGTGACCACCGGAATGCCCAGACCCGGCGCACCCACTTCCGACATGATGAACTGCGACCCGCTTCGTGCCAGCATTTCCAAGCCGATTGCCGCGCGGCGAACGCGCTCACGTCCGGTCTGGATGGCGGCGTTTTCGAGATGGACGCCGCTTGGGTAGATATTGGGCGCGTTGCGCAGCCCGAATTTGAGATAGATCGGCGCTCCAACACGGATGATTTCGGGCAGTTCGTGGTAACGGGTGAATCCGCCCAAGCCGTCGGGTCCTTCGATGTAGAGGTCAATCGGGATCGAAATCGCCTGCCGCAGCGCCGCCAACCGGGGAAGGGAAATATCGGAGGCGACGTTGATGGTATCCATGCCGTCATCGGCGAGCAGCTTGATTCCAACGGGGTTGGCGACGCCGAGCAGCGCCGAGCCTTTCACCACCAGATCACGGGGGAGTAACCCTTTTTCTCGCGCCTTGCCTAGCAACCAGATCAAACCCTCGTCGGCGGAGAGTACCCCGCGCAAGCCGAGTTCCACGCCGCGCTCCACGTCGGCATAGCCATACAGCAGTTGATCCATGCCCATGTGCCGCCACGCGAAGATTTTTCCATCGGGCGTGAGGGGTTGGGCGCTGCCGTCCCAACCGTTGCGCGGACCCACGAACAGGCTGACCTCGATTTTGCGCTCCGCGCCAATTTGCACAATCTCGCGGATTTCGGAATCGGTGAGCAGCATGATGCCGCTGCCCTGCGAGATGCGGTGAACGGTGACACCAAGCGAATCGGCGGTCTCTTGTACGGCTTGCGTCGCCGCCACCCCCTCGACGCTTGGGATTTCGATACGGTAGTGCGCACCGTCCGGGAAGCGCAGTTCCGAGGTGGGCAGGTCGTAACGATCTTGTGTTGGCAAACCGAGTTCTTGCAAAAGCGACTGTATGGGTTTCATGAAGGTTTTCTCTTTAAAGTGTAGTGTCGAATGAACGACGAAAATAAAAGTTGT